>DRLF01000371.1 GCA_011051425.1 Thiolapillus brandeum
GCCAAATCAATGGAGCGGTCGCCGATCATTACACTGTTATTTGAAATGCAACCATTATCCAGCAACGTTTCAATCTGCTGCCATTTTTGAATGCCAATATCGCCACCATTCACAAATTCGAAAAGATGGCGAATTTGAAACAGATCCAGTATTTTTTCAGCGAAGTCCTTTCGCTTGGAGGTGCAAACCCCCATTTTTACGCAACCATTTTGAGCCAGGCTCGTCAATACGGGTTTCATGCCCTTGTACAGGAGGTTTTCCGAGTATCCAACCTCCGCATATCTTTCCCGATAACTTCCAACCAGCTTTGCTATCTCTGCTTCATCCATTACGCGGGTGAGTTCTCCAAACGTATGGTCAAGGGGCGGTCCTATGTATTTTTCAATTTCTTCGGGTTCCCTAGCGTTGTATCCGTGTGTGGCCAAAGCATAGTTTAGTGACTTTACTATACCTTCCTTCGGGTCGCTGATGGTGCCGTCCAGATCAAAGATGAGATATTCATACATGGATTTTCTCCTTCATTGGATGGCTGTGTTCTTCGTACCCTGAGGGCAAAACGTTCGGGGATTTTGAGGCTTATGTCAATTCCTATTGGGCATTTGCCCTAATGGAGCGGGTTGTTCTTGACCCTCGCATAGCAAGTGCGGACAATGGGCCTTCTTGCAAACTACACTCAAGGGCGGCTCGATGTCCCTTACTGTTGGAACGCAAGGGGGAGGAGCACCGGACGCAGCCGCGCCTGGTAGTGTTCCTCTGCCCGGCGGTCAGCCTCCCCTGGTGCGTATCCGCAACCTGCATTTCAGCCGCGGGGATCGCAAGATCTTCTCCGGCCTGGACATCGACATCCCCCGGGGAAAAATCACCGCCATCATGGGGCCTTCCGGCACCGGCAAGACCACTCTGCTCAAGCTCATTGGCGGGCAGTTGCGCCCGGACCGGGGGAGTGTGGAGGTGGATGGTCAGAATGTACACCGGCTCAACACGGTGGAACTGTACCGGCTGCGCATGCGCATGGGCATGCTGTTTCAGAGCGGCGCCCTGCTCACGGATCTGAACGTTTTCGAGAACGTGGCCTTTCCCCTGCGCGAACACACACGCCTGAATGAGTCGATGCTGCGCAAACTGGTGCTGTTGAAGCTGGAAGCGGTGGGGCTGCGCGGGGCGCGGGATCTGATGCCCTCGGAGCTGTCCGGCGGTATGGCGCGCCGCGTGGCTCTGGCGCGGGCCATTGCCCTGGACCCCATGATGATCATGTACGACGAACCCTTTACCGGCCAGGACCCCATTTCCATGGGCGTGCTGGTGAAACTGATCCGGCAGCTCAATGACGCCGCGGGACTCACCAGCATCGTGGTCTCTCACGACGTGGAGGAGACCTGCGCCATTGCCGATCTGCTGTACGTGATTTCCGATGGCCGGGTGGTGGAGTCCGGTGACCCCAAAGCCCTGCAGGAATCCGGCTCGGAATGGACGCGCCAGTTCATGCACGGCCTGCCGGATGGCCCGGTACCTTTTCACTACCCGGCCCCCCCGCTGCAGGCCGACCTGTTCGAGGAAACGCCATGACCGGGGCATTCGCAAAACTGGGGCGTTTCGGTATCGATTCGGTGCGCCACCTGGGGCGGGCCAGTATCCTGCTGCTGCGCATACTGGGCAGCCTGGGCGAGGTGGTTCGCCGGCCGCGCCTGCTGGTGGAGCAGCTGTTTTCCGTGGGTGTGCTCACGGTGCTCATCATCGCGGTATCCGGTCTGTTCGTGGGCATGGTGCTGTCGCTGCAGGGCTATTACATACTTTCCCAGTTTGCGGCGGAAGCCACTCTGGGTGTGATGGTGGCCGCCTCCCTGGTGCGGGAGCTGGGGCCAGTGGTCACGGCCTTGCTTTTCGCCGGGCGGGCCGGTTCGGCCCTCACCGCCGAAATCGGCCTGATGAAGGCCACGGAGCAGTTGTCCGGCCTGGAAATGATGGCTGTGGACCCGGTCAGACGGGTGCTGACGCCCCGTTTTCTCGCCGGTTTCATCTCGATGCCTTTGCTGGCGGCCCTGTTCAGCGCCCTGGGTATTCTCGGTGGATGGTTTGTGGGTGTAGGCCTGCTGGGCGTGGATGACGGTGCCTGGTGGGGCCAGATGCAGGCGCGTATCGACTGGAACGAAGATCTGGTGAACGGAGTCATAAAGAGCCTGGTGTTCGGTTTCGCCTGCGTCTGGATTGCCATATTCCAGGGTTACAACAGCGTACCGACCTCGGCCGGCGTCAGTGGCGCCACTACCCGCACCGTGGTGCATTCCTCCCTGGCGGTGCTGGCTCTTGACTTTGCCTTGACGGCGCTCATGTTCGATTAGGAAACAAAATGAAACTTGCGAAACAAACAGAAGTCTTAGTGGGAGTGTTCATGGCCATTGGCCTGCTGGCGCTGTTTTTTCTGGCGATGAAGGTCAGTAACCTGGGCACGATAAATACCGGTGATAGCTACCGTGTCACGGCCCGTTTCGACAACATCGGCAGCCTCAAGACCAAGGCGCCGGTCACCATGGCAGGTGTCGAAATCGGCAGGGTGGTGGAGATCGGATTTGACAAGGAGCGCTTCCAGGCGGTCGTGGGTATGGATGTCTATGCCAATTACGACCAGATACCTGAAGATACCTACGCCAAGATCCTCACTGCCGGTCTGCTGGGCGAACAGTATATCGGCCTCGATCCCGGTGGCAGCGATGAAGTGCTGAAGAACGGAAGTGAAATTGAAATAACCCAGTCTGCACTGGTGCTCGAAGATGTGATTGGTCAGTTCATCTTCAGCAAGGCGCAGGAAGGAGAGAAATAGATGATAAAAGGAGTTTTTCTTGGCCTGGTTCTGCTGTTTGGCGGGACGGCGGTGCAGGCGGCTCAGCCACAGCCGGTGGAGCTGATTCGCTCGACGGCTGACTATGTGTTGAAGCAGGTGCGTGCGCGCAAGGCGGAGCTGGAAAAGGACAGCAGCGGTATTTACGATCTGGTACAGCAGAAGGTGCTGCCCCATTTCGATTTCCGCATCATGAGCCGTGGCGCGCTGGGAAAATACTGGCGCAGGGCAACCGAGAAACAGAAGAACGAGATTGCTCACGAGTTTCAGGAGTTATTGGTGCGCACCTATGCAACCACGCTGCTCAACTATTCGGATCAGGAAATAGAATACCTGCCCTACCGGGGAAAACCGGGTGATAAGCGCGTCACTGTTTCCACCCGTGTGCACAACAATGGCGGGCCGCCCATTCCCATCAACTACCGCCTGTACCGGCAGAGCAACGGTGCCTGGAAGATCTATGATGTTGTCGTGGATGGTGTGAGCCTGGTTTCCAATTATCGCGGGAGTTTTTCTGCGGAAGTGAAGAAACATGGCATTGACGGTCTGATCGCCACCCTGCAGAAGCACAACAAGCAGCAGCGGGGCGTATGATTCATGTCGCGCTGGGAACTCAAGGGCGTGCTGAATCTTTCCACCGTGCCTGATATCTGGCAGGACCTGGCGGCGAAGATTCACCGCAGCAAACAGCTTACCGTCTCCCTGGCCGGGGTGAAAAGCGCAAGCAGCGCGGCGCTGGCCCTGCTCCTGCAGGGGCTGGATGAGGCGCGGGATGCAGGTTGTGAGCTGCATTATGAGCAGATTCCCGCAGATCTGAGAGCGCTGGCCCAGGTCAGCAATGTTCAGGAAATTCTGGGCGCATAGCGCCGGCCGCCAAAGTTTATTATCATGGCGGGCTCTTTTGTATCGAATCCAGGCCATGATGAATGGATAAACTTGTAATTACCGGTGGGGCGCCACTGGAAGGCGAGGTGCGGATTTCCGGCGCCAAAAACGCCGCATTGCCGATTCTGGCTTCCGCGCTCCTCAGTGACGGCATCGTGCGCCTGAGCAACGTCCCCCATCTGCAGGACGTAACCACCACTATCGGCCTGCTGGGCCGTATGGGGGTGGGTATCACGGTCGATGAGCGCATGACCATCGAGATTGACCCCTCCACTATCAACAGTTACGCGGCTCCGTATGAGCTGGTGAAAGTCATGCGGGCCTCGATCCTGGTGCTCGGCCCCCTGCTGGCGCGCTTCGGTGAAGCCGATGTGTCCCTGCCCGGTGGTTGTGCTATTGGCTCCCGGCCCGTCAATCTGCACCTGGACGGCCTGCGTGCCATGGGCGCGGACATATCTGTCGACGGTGGTTATATCAAGGCCCGTGCCGAACGTCTGCAGGGCGCGCGGCTGGTCATGGATGTGGTCACGGTTACCGGTACCGAGAACCTGATGATGGCGGCTGCACTGGCCGAGGGTAAAACCCTCATCGAGAACGCAGCCCGCGAGCCGGAAGTCGTGGACCTGGCAAACTGCCTGATCAGCATGGGGGCCAAAATAGAAGGCGCCGGTACAGATACCATTACCATTTACGGTGTGGAACGACTGGACGGTACGGAATATTCCGTGATGCCGGATCGTATCGAAACAGGCACTTTTCTGGTTGCAGCGGCCATAAGCCACGGGCGTGTGAAGGTGCGGGATACCGATCCCAATCTGCTCGATGCGGTGCTTGCCAAGCTGCGCGAGGCTGGTGCGGTGCTGAAGATAGAGAGTGACAGCATCGAACTGGACATGCAGGGACAGCGCCCGCGGGCGGTGGATATCCACACGGCGCCCTATCCTGCTTTTCCCACGGATATGCAGGCCCAGTTCACCGCCCTGAATGCTGTGGCGGAAGGCGTAGGCACCATTACCGAAAACGTGTTCGAGAACCGCTTCATGCACGTGCAGGAGATGCAGCGCATGGGCGCCAACATCAAGCTGGAAGGCAATACCGCCATCGTCGCGGGTATCGAGAAACTCACTGGCGCGCCGGTAATGGCAACGGACCTGCGGGCTTCGGCAAGTCTGGTGCTGGCCGGACTGGTGGCCAAAGGCGAGACCGTGGTGGACCGGATCTATCATATCGACCGCGGTTATCAGAACATCGAAGAAAAGCTGGCTGGCCTGGGAGGAAAGATCCGTCGGCTCCCGGACTGACGGCACAGGAACATGATGGAATTCAAATCACCCATAACCATTGCGCTGCCCAAGGGGCGCATACTGAAAGATACCCTGCCGCTGCTGGCGCATGTGGGCATCGAATTGCGGGATGATCCGGATACCAGCCGCAAGCTGATCCTGGATACCAACATCGATGCCATGAAGGTGGTGCTGATCCGCGCCACCGACGTTCCCACCTACGTGCAGTGGGGCGCGGCAGATCTCGGCGTCACCGGCAAGGACACGCTGGTGGAGCATGGCGGGGAAGGCCTGTATGAGCCGCTGGATCTGCAGATTGCCAAATGCCGGCTGATGGTGGCGGGGCATCCGGATGCCAGCCTGGACGGGCAGCGTCTGCGCATCGCCACCAAATACGTCAAGGCCGCCAAGCGGCATTTTGCCGCCAAGGGCCAGCAGGTGGAGATCATCAAACTGTATGGTTCCATGGAACTGGCGCCCTTGGTGGGCCTGTCCGATCTTATCGTGGACCTGGTGGAAAGCGGCAACACCCTCAAGGCCAATGGCCTGGTGCCCCTGGAGTTCGTCATGGACATCAGCTCCCGGCTGGTGGTGAACAAGGCGAGCTGGAAAATGAAACATGAAACCATTATCGCGCTGGTGGAAAGCCTCGCGGAGGTGATCAATGGCTGACATACGCAAACTCGACGCCAACACGGCTGATTTTCAGGCGCAGCTCGATGAGCTGCTGGCCTGGGACAACGTCTCCGACACTGCCGTCAATGACACGGTCAACGACATCATCGCCCGTATCCGCAGCGAAGGGGATGCCGCCCTGCTGGAATTCACCAACCGCTTCGACGGTTGGCAGGCAGAATCTGCGGCAGACCTGGAAATCCCCAAGAACCGGCTGGAACAGGCCTGGAACAGCATTCCCCAGGACCAGCGGCAGGCCCTGGAACATGCGGCAACCCGCATCCGGGCTTATGCCGAACGTCAGAAAATGGCTGGCTGGGAATACGAGGAAGCCGACGGCACCCTACTGGGCCAGCAGGTGACGCCCCTGGACCGGGTGGGCCTGTACGTGCCCGGCGGCAAGGCGGCCTATCCCTCATCCGTGCTCATGAACGCCATTCCCGCCAAGGTGGCCGGGGTGGGGCAGCTCATCATGGTGGTGCCCACGCCCGGCGGAGAGGTCAATGAGCTGGTGTTTGCGGCTGCGCACGTCTCCGGCGTGGACCGGGTGTTCGCCGTGGGTGGCGCTCAGGCCGTTGCGGCCCTGGCCTATGGCACGGACACGGTGCCGCCCGTGGACAAGGTCGTCGGCCCTGGCAATATCTACGTGGCCACGGCCAAGCGGACGGTATTCGGTCAGGTGGGCATCGACATGGTGGCCGGACCTTCCGAGATTCTCATCATCTGTGATGGCCGCACTAACCCCCAGTGGGTGGCCATGGATCTGTTCTCCCAGGCGGAACATGACGAGGATGCCCAGTCCATCCTGCTGTGTCCGGACGCCGGTTTCATCGAGCGCGTGGAAGCGGCCATCGACGAGCTGCTGCCGGACATGGA
>DRLF01000372.1 GCA_011051425.1 Thiolapillus brandeum
TCAATGATTGATAATAATCAATAGTAAAAATCAATAGCTGGCATGTTCACAATCAATTGGGAAAGTGCGCCTCCCGCCCTTATTCTGTATCCAACGCCGGATAACCCGGCACCGAAAAAACAAACGCAACAATTGTGGAGATACAGAAAATGACCAATGAAACTATTCAACAGGCACCTGCATTGCCCCGCCTCAATGAACCCGCACCCGCTTTCGAAGCACCTACCACCGACGGTGTGAAAAAGCTGGAGGATTATCGCGGCAAGTGGCTGGTGCTGTTCTCCCACCCGGCGGATTTCACCCCGGTGTGTACCACGGAATTCATCGCTTTCGCCAAACGTCACGAGGATTTCAAGGCGCTGAACGCTGAATTGCTGGGCCTTTCCATCGACAGCCACTACAGTCATGTGGCCTGGATGAGGAACATCAAGGAAAAATTCGGCGTGGAGATCCCCTTTCCCATCATCGCGGACCTGAAGATGGAAGTGGCCAGGGCCTATGGCATGATCCATCCCGGTGCGGCGGACACCTCAGCGGTACGGGCGACCTTCATCATCGATCCCGAAGGCATCCTGCGGGCCATGGTGTACTACCCCATGAGCAACGGGCGCTCCATCGATGAATTCCTGCGCCTGATAAAGGCCCTGCAGACTTCCGATTCCAACGGTGTGGCCACGCCGGAGAACTGGCAGCCGGGTGACAAGGTCATCGTACCGCCGCCCGCCAGTGCCGAAGCCGCCGAGGCGCGCATGTCCGAAGGCTACGAGTGTACCGACTGGTACTTCTGCAAGCGCGACCTCTGACCGTGTCGTGCAAGCCCATGGATGGGCTTTTGTGGCATCCTCTGGGGCAATCGGTCGGCGTTTATTCCTAACAGGATGTTGAAAAAGTCCTTCCATGGATTTTTTCAACCACGGAAGCGGAAAACGCGGTTTCCCGCTTCCTTTATTTTCAATGGCTTACAGCCACTAAAAAGGGTGGCACATCCTTGTGCCACGCACAGGCTGTCGAAAAACGGTGTTTTTCAACAGCCTGCTGCTAACTTTCATGAATCTTCTAGCCACCTCCCTGATTGTGGAAAAACCTATCCGTAGGTCGGGCTTCAGCCCGACAACAGCTACCACAAAGGGGCAATGTCGGACTGAAGTCCGACCTACGGAAAATCAATGGCTGAAGTGTATTTCCACATTAACGCAGCCTGGGTTCTGTTTCGTAAAGATCCTGAATCAGCCGCGTGAACCTGGCGATGCTTTGCTGCAGCCTGTCGTCGTTCACCTGGAACCGGGGCTCTACACTGCCTTCGAACAGGTGCTCGAAGTAGCGCGTAAAATACAGGGACAGAGGCGTGCGCAGGGCGCGTGAGCGTATGTTTTCCGCCTCGACTGCGGGATCGGTGCCAGTTTCTTTGTTGCGGTTGCGGCTCCTGCGCTGAATTTCCGATTCGAGGTAGGCGTCGTCCAGGATGAAAGGGCGTTGCGACAGGTTGACCACCTTTTCCCTGAGACGGTCCCGCCAGGATTTCCGGGCGCCGCTGATGCCACCAATGTGGATCAGGTTGTCCAGTTCCAGGTGCCGGAACCTGGTGCCATAGTGGTGGGAGACCACGTTGAGCAGCTTGGCCGTGTCCAGCCGCCTGCTTTGCAGAACATCGTCAGTGAGTGAAAGACGTTCGAGGCTTTCCGGAAGGAATCTTGCCGGGTGGTAGACCTCGAAGCCCACCTTGGTCTCAGCGATGATCTTGCGGAACAGTTCGGTGCGGTAGACCGAAAAATAGGTGGGCGCCAGGGGCAGCCCGGCAGGCGTGCGCAGGCAGCGGCCGGAAAAGCCCGGCAGGATGATGTCCGGGTTCATGGAAACAGGCAGGCAGGAGGAGAAGACATCACATTCCGGCAGATGCTGTTCCAGCGTTTCCTGGAAAGGTCCTGCGGCGAAGATGTCCGAGTCCGCCATGCAGAAATAGGGCGAATCTTCCCGGGCGAAAAGGATGTTGAGCATGCTGCCGTGATCCAGGATGCCTTTCGCCGGATAGTAGAAGTATTCCAGCCGGGGAGAGCTGTCACAGAAGTCCTTGAGCAGCCGGCGCTCTTTCTCATCCAGCCCGTTGTCCACCAGCCGGTAGCTGTAGTCGGATTCTTTCAGCAGGCTCGCTGCCGCCAGCCGCAGGTATTTCACGGTGCCGGATATGAAGATGATGTTGAAGGTGAGCTTCATTTACATGGCCCTGGCCTGCAGATCTGCATACAGGGCAGCGCAGGCTTCCGGCAGTTCATCATCGGTTTCGATATCCACGTGCCGCAGCTCGGGGCTGAAGAAAGCTATCCTGCTGGCATCCAGCCCGATATCCAGGGCAGTGGTCAGTTCACGCACCTTTTCGATATACCGGTCTGCCTCCTCGTCGAAGGAAACGATGGGAAAGTCCAGCCTGTTGTGATGATGAACCAGTTGCCGGTTGTAGGACAGCCACAGCGCCAGCGCCTTTTCCAGGGGAAATTCGTTGCGTCGCTGCAGGGACTGGGCAACCAGGAAAGGATTGCGGAATATGCCCACGCATTTCAGGTTCGGCAGGGCTTCCAGCCAGCCATCCAGCGCCAGCAGGGCGCGGGGATCCTTGAAGCCCCAGACGGGGTGTTGCGCAAATTCCCGGATGATCCTGTCGCGGGTCTTTTTATGTTTCTTCTTCCACAGCACGGTTTCCGGCGGGTCGTCCCAGCTGCCGCCGTTGCTCTTGAGCAGGTCCTTGTGCAGTGAAATGATCTTGCGGTTCTCCCGGTTGCCCTTGGGGTTGTTCCTGTTGGATGGCGCCACTTCACCCAGAAAGACCCCGGCGTCTTCGAGGCAGCCGGCAAGGGAGCTGGTGCCGCTGCGGTGCATGCCAAGGACGGCCACGACATGGTTGTCCGGCAGTTTTTTCGATCTAAATCCGATCATGGTTGTTCAGTCTCCACAAGCCCGCCTTTGGGCTTGCAAGGTGTTGAGTGGGGATGAAAGTTTTGTTCAGACATCGAATCCCATTTCCCTGACGAAATCCAGCTGGGAGCGGTCGAATATTCCCAGGTCGTGATGCCTGTATCTTCCCGCCGAGCGTGGCGTTCTGGGTATATCGTACAGGGCCTTGCGTTTTTCGGGAGAAACATCCGCCCCGATGAAGTTCAGCATCCTGTCGATCTGCGCTTCCGGCTGTGCGCAGAATTCCCCGTGATTGACGAGCAGAAAATCTCCCCGCAGGTGTTTGCCTTTTTCGATGACTTCCCGGGTTGATTGTATCCAGTATTCCAGTTGCCTGTAGGCGATTTCCTGTTCCGTTGCCGCATCGTCGATGTGAATGCTGTAGCGGTATCCCCAGTTTGCGAGCTGTTTCCTGTTGCTGGAAAAGGCCATGTCCAGCCCGTGGCGGATGACCTGCAGGTATTTCAGGTTGTCAAAGAAAGCGTCGATTTCCTGCAGGTAGATTTGTGTGTTGGGTTCCTTCCAGCCCCATGTCTGCCGGTTGCACGGCTTCGACAGGGTTTTATACAGAATCCTGATATTGAATTTGAAACTGTTGCGCGCCAGGGGATTGTCGAAGGCGGCTTTCAGCAGCCGTCTTGCGCTCTTCGGGGAAAGATGATCCGTGCGCATGTATTCCTCGAAGACAGCCAGCCGTTCCTGAATCTCCGCTTTGCCGGCGCCGTTGTAGAACGAAGGATTCTTGAACAGGCGTGTGAACAGCTTGTTGTCGTTGGCGTTGTTCAGGCTGTCGCCCAGATAGATGCCAGCATCCATCAGCACCTGAGTGATGGCCCGTGTGCCGCTGCCGCCCAGTGCGCCGATGGCGATCACTGCTCCCATGTCAACACGGTCCCGGACTGCTGATGCGGTTTCTTTGGCGGCAGATGCACGCTACTATCCTGAAATGAAAATCGTGCCCGATTGTAACCAATCCAAAGCGGGGAGATAAGCAGATTTGACCCTTCAGAGCGATGCCCTGTCAGCGCTTCCCGTGACTGCGCTCAAAGGCGTGGGGCCGAAAAGCGCCGAGCGCCTGGCCCGCCTGGGTATCGAGTGCGTACAGGATATTCTGTTTCACCTGCCCCTGCGCTACCAGGACCGCACCCGGGTGACGCCCATGCAGTACCTGCGCCCCGGTGATGAGGTGGTGGTGGAAGGTGAGGTGGAGCACGTGGAGATACGCTTCGGCCGTCGCCGTTCCCTGCTGGTGCATCTGTCCGACGGCAGCAGCCGCATCATCCTGCGTTTCTTCCATTTCAGCGCAGCACAGAAGAACAACCTCAAAGCGGGGCTGGCGCTGCGCTGTTTCGGCGAAGTGCGCAACGGTCCCGCCTGTTTCGAGCTGATCCATCCCGAATATCGCGTGGTGGAGGAAAACGGCATGGCCATGGCAGAGGAAACCCTGACGCCGGTCTATCCCACCACCGAAGGCATGCACCAGATCAGCTGGCGGGATCTCACCGGCAAGGCGCTGGAACTGCTGAACAGCAGCGAGCAGGGGCTGCAGGAATGGCTGCCCGATGAATTGCTGCAAGCATACTCCCTGATGGAGCTCAGTGCCGCCATCCGCTATCTCCACCGGCCGCCGCCGGATGCACAGCAGCAGTTGCTGCTGGATGGCGTGCATCCCGCGCAGCAGCGTCTGGCGTTCGAGGAACTGGTGGCGCATCAGCTGAGTTTGCGCCAGGCGCGCCAGCTGCAGCGCCGCAAGCAGGCACCCCGGCTGTCGGGCGCCGGTTATCTTCGTCAGGGGCTGCTGCAGGCGCTGCCTTTCGAGCTGACGGGTGCGCAGGAGCGGGTGCTGGAAGATATTTCAGCAGACCTGCAGCAGCCAGTCCCCATGCTGCGCCTGGTGCAGGGTGATGTAGGGTCCGGCAAGACCATCGTGGCGGCCCTGGCCGCATTGCAGGCTATTGAAGCAGGTTTCCAGGTGGCGCTGATGGCGCCCACGGAACTGCTGGCCGAGCAGCACATGAAGAGCTTCCAGCAGTGGCTGGAGCCCCTGGGCGTCGACATGGGCTGGCTGTCCGGTCGTATCAAGGGCAAGGCCAGGCAGGAAGTGCTGCAGCAGCTCGCAGACGGCGGCCTGTCTCTGCTGGTGGGCACCCAGGCGCTGTTTCAGGATGACGTGACCTACCATTCCCTGGGGTTGGTGATCGTCGATGAGCAACACCGTTTCGGGGTGCATCAGCGCCTGGCACTGCGCGAGAAGGGCAGCAGTGGCAGGCACACCCCCCACCAGCTCATCATGACGGCGACGCCCATACCCCGCAGCCTGGCCATGACGGCCTATGCGGATCTGGACCTGTCTGTCATCGATGAACTGCCCCCGGGCCGCACTCCCATTCAGACGCTGGTGATATCCGATGCCCGCCGGGAGGAGATCATCGGACGGGTGCGTACCGCCTGCGCCAACGGCCGCCAGGCCTACTGGGTATGCACCCTCATCGAGGAGTCGGAAGCGCTGCAGTGCCAGGCGGCGGAAGACGTGGCGCAGGAGCTGCAGGAAGCGCTGCAGGGTTTGGCGGTCGGGCTGGTGCACGGGCGCATGTCGTCGGCGGACAAGGAGCAGGTCATGGCGGCTTTCAAGGCGGGTGACATGCAGTTGCTGGTGGCGACTACCGTGATCGAAGTGGGCGTGGACGTCCCCAATGCCAGCCTCATGATCATCGAGAATCCCGAACGCCTGGGGCTGTCACAGCTGCACCAGTTGCGGGGCAGGGTGGGGCGGGGCAGCGTGGAAAGCCACTGCGTGCTCATGTATCACCCGCCTTTGGGCCAGCAGGCCAAAGAACGGCTGGCGGTGTTGCGTGAGAGCAGTGACGGCTTTGTCATCGCAAGAAAAGATCTGGAACTGCGCGGACCGGGGGAGGTGCTGGGTGTGCGCCAGACCGGGGAGATGCAGTTCCGTGTGGCGGATATCCTGCGGGATCAGCCTTTGCTGGATACCGCCAGGGAGGCTGCGGACAGGCTGCTGTCAGCTCATCCGGAAAGTGTGCAGCCGCTGGTGGATCGCTGGCTGGGCGTCAATACCCGCTATGCGGGAGTATGAAACAGCGCCACCCGGACGCATTTCCGGGTGGCTGTTGGTTGCTATCGCGTCAGGTAGTCGGAGTGTACCCAGCCCTGCTGGCCGCCGGCATCCACTTCCCACCAGGGGCCGCTTTTCGCGCCGGTAGGCATGACGGATGCGCCCTTGGGCAGGGTTTTCAGCACGGGTGCATGGGTTGTTGGTCCGCCGCGCAGGTTCAGCCTTCTGGACGTGTACCAGCCGGCGTTGTCGGCGGAGGAAGCACTGTTGGCCGGGATAGCACCAAGCTGGCGGGCCAGCTTGTTGTGTGCATCGAGAAATGCCGCTGCGGTGATTTTACCGATATCGGTGTTTTCATAGGAACCGCCCAGCCCGGCGACGGGGCCGGCCCAGCCGAAGCCGCCCCAGCTGATGTCACTCTTGCTGGCGCTGCCCTGGGCGACTGCTTCCTGTACGCCTGTGCGCACGCTGGTGGCGGTCAGCAGTACTTCGGCTTCGAGATCGGTAGTGTGCAGGCCGCCTGCAATGGCGCCCGCGGCACCGGGCAACAGCCCGCCCAGTCCACCAAAAGCACCGCCGGCATCTTCGTTCTTGCGCAGGATGGTCGGAGTGATGATGTAGTCTGCAGCCACCATCTGTCCGGAGCCCATGTGGCTGCCCTTCTGCAGTTCACCGCCCCGGGCCATTTGCCGTTCGCGTTGCAGGGCGCTGGACGCACGTCCGCGATCGACCACGCGGAAGCAGTTGCTTTGGGCCATGAGCAGGCGCAGCACTGGCACCGGGCTGGTCAGCCCGTAGGACATATAGTAGCGGTCTTCCGGCTCCAGGAGGGCGGCGGTGCCAATGGGGCGGGCGCAATGGAACAGCTGGCCGGA
>DRLF01000373.1 GCA_011051425.1 Thiolapillus brandeum
GTATCTCAGGTTAACAGTGATGGTACGCTGACCAGCCTGAGTTCCACGGCTACAACTGCAGACAGCAATGGCAAGGTCGCCTTTACTCTCACCGGCTTGCCCGATGCCAGTCAGACCCATTTCGTACTGCTGGAAATCAAGGACAGCAGTGGTAATGGGGTACGACAGGGGATTGCGCCGGCACCGGGTCCGGGTGCAACCAATCAGGTTGGCATCAACCCGCTGTCGGATGTCCAGGCTGCTGCACTGCAAGCAGCCATGACCGGCAACAGTACCGATGATCCGCTGGCCGCGGCCTTTGGCCTGGTGTTCATTCGTTCGCAGAATATCGGTAGCGGTGATATCAACGGTATAAGAGACATGATGGCTACAGCCATTCTGGGCACCGATGGTATGGAGGCTTTTCTGCTCACAAAGGGCATCAGTCAAAGTGCGCTGGATACCTTCAAGAATCGTATCGTCTATAACGCAGCGACCGGTACCAAAGATCTGTCTGACTACGTCGCTTTCTTCAAGCAGGCGGTGGACAGCGGCAACGATGATGATCTGGCCAAGGCCGGTGGGCTTATGGGCGATATTCTCATCGATGCGGGCAGTGCTGCGGGCATCGATCCGCAACTGCTGCTGGCTGCATTCAGCGCTGCGGGTAACGCCACCGGCCTGGATACGGCGATGGGTTCGCTTTCTTCCAATTTCCAGAACTCCGTAAACGCCGCTGTGAACGGCTTCTTCTCGCGCCTCTCTTCTGTCGTACTAAAAACGGAGTACAGCACTGCGCTCAGTACCCTGGGTGGCAGCCAGGCACTGATCGACCGCTTCAACGTGGCGGTACAGACTTTCGTCACAGCCCAGCAGGGAATTGATACCCAGTACAGCGGTTTTTTCATGGATCCAGCGGCCTACGCTGCCGGTGTGAGTAAAACTGTGCAGCAGATCCAGACGGAACTGGATACGGCATTCCAGACTGCGTGGAGCACATTCCAGGCTGGTATCATTTCTAATACAAGTGAAATCAATGATATGCGTGCTGTAGTTGCCGGTTCCCTGGGGCTTGCAGCATCAAATCCTGTCATCCTTGGCATTGGCACGGAAGTGGACTTCAATGGTTTTGCGGTCAACTGGCCGATCCCGCAGACCGTTGCCGTCAGCTGGGTCGCCAATATCCTGAGTGCCGGTGGTAATTTCAGCTACACGCGGGATACCACGTCTGTTCCGGCCAATATGCAGAGCTGGCTGGATAGCGACGACGATAACAGTAACGGTGTCGACGGCGCGCGACATGATTTCACTGCCCAGATGCCGGCTTCTTTCGCCGCTCTCATGGGACTTTTGGAGGATGTGCAGATCGTGGAACAAACCCGCTTCGCCATCTGGGATGGTGGTAGCCAGCCGACTGCAGCGCAGGAACAGCAGGCACGGCTGGATTTCGCCAGCAACCTCGACCAGGTGGCAGGTCTGATCAGCGGCACCACGGACGGTACCACTGTCATCAGCACTGCGCAGAAAAAAGCGTTGCTCAAGCTGATGATGGAACCCAGCCTGCAATAATGATACGCGGCATATGCATTCCGTATGCTCGTTCCACCATCGCCCCCTTCGGGGGGCGTTTTTTTTACTGGTTGGTACTGTTGTGGCTGGTCGGAGGGCTGTCTGCGGTAGCTGGTGAGGTGTCTGACTGGGTATTGCGCGGCACCCTGGTGCTCGATGGGAAGTCGGGTTATGCCATTGTCGAACAACCCGGTAACCGGGGACAATCCTGGCGTCAGACCGGTACTGAAATTCTGCCAGGAATGCGCCTGATCAGTGTATTTTCGGATCATGCCATCGTGATGTACAACGGCGGGCAGAAGCGGATAGATTTTGGCACACGGCTAACAGCACTGCCGGCGACTGCCCGTTACCATATCAACGCCCTGCGATTCGCGGAGATTGCAGGCATGGTGGATATCATTCCACAGCAGCAGGATGGTCAGGTGGTTGGCTATTATGCCAACGGCATCCCGGAAACGCTACGCAGTGAGATTGGGTTGCAGCCCGGCGATCTGGTTCGTCGTATAAACGGTATACCTCTCGATGACAAGTTTGATCCCTCTTACTTCTATGAAATGCTTCGGAGCGGTCGCTTGAACGTAGATGTCATGCGTGCCGGGCAACCTGTACAGCTTGTGTATCAGGTCGGCAAGTAGTCAGTCACCCTCAATTCGTTTCAACCGGTGCCAGTGCGGAAAGCTCGCGCTCCAGCAGTTCCGGGTCACCCAGGTTCAGTTCCACCAGCCGTCGCAGGTGGGTAATGCTGTCAACATCAATATCATCGCAGCGCAGCCCTGTCGTTCCCGGCTCCTGATGCGCCACATGGACATCCATGGCGATATCCGGTCCTCCTTCCAGATGAATGTCGAGGCGATACTGTGCGTCTGCATTTGATGTAAAGTCTTCCGGTGTATGAATCAAC
>DRLF01000374.1 GCA_011051425.1 Thiolapillus brandeum
AGCCCGAGGTGGCCAACAAGCTGGACGAATGGTTCGAAGCCGGCCTGCGCGAATGGGACATCAGCCGCGACGCCCCCTACTTCGGATTCGAGATTCCCGGCCATCCCGGCAAATACTTCTATGTCTGGCTGGACGCCCCCATCGGTTACATGGCCAGCTTCAAGAACTTCTGCGACAAGCAGGGGCTGGACTTCGACGAATACTGGGCCGGGAACTCCGACGCGGAACTCTATCACTTCATCGGCAAGGACATCATCTACTTCCATGCCCTGTTCTGGCCCGCCATGCTGGACGGCGCAGGCTTCCGCAAGCCCACCACCATCCACGCCCACGGTTTTCTCACCGTGGACGGGCAGAAGATGTCCAAGTCCCGCGGCAGCTTCATCAAGGCGCGCACCTACCTGGATCACCTGGACCCGGAATACCTGCGCTATTACTTCGCCGCCAAGCTGGGTTCCGGCGTGGACGACATCGACCTGAACCTGGAAGATTTCGTGCAGCGGGTCAATTCCGACCTGGTGGGCAAAGTGGTGAACATCGCCAGCCGCTGCGCCGGTTTCGTCAGCAAGCGCTTCGGCGGCAGATTGTCCGCTGAACTGTCCGAGCCCGAACTGTTCCAGCAATTCGCCGACGCCAGCGAATCCATCGCCGAACACTACGAAAAACGTGAGTTCAGCCGCGCCGTGCGCGAAATCATGGCCCTGGCGGACAAGGCCAACCAGTACATCGACGAAAAACAACCCTGGGTGGTGGCCAAGGAAGAAGGCCGCGAGCAGGAGCTGCAGGACATCTGTTCCATGGGCATCAATCTGTTCCGGGTGCTCATGGTCTATCTGCGCCCCATACTGCCGGGCACAGCGGAAAGCGCCGAGGCTTTCCTCAACGTCTCCCCCCTGCAATGGCAGGATGCCGGCGTACCCCTGCTGGATCATGAGATCAACAAGTTCAAGGCCCTGATGACCCGGGTGGATCCGAAGAAAATCCAGGCCATGGTGGAAGCCTCCAGGGAAGACATGCAGGCCAAGCCCCAGAAAAGCACCCCCACGAAGAAAAAACAGGACACCGCTGCTGACACCATCGAGTTCGACGACTTCGCCAAGGTGGACCTGCGCGTGGCCCGCATCCTCAAGGCCGAGGCGGTGGAAGGCGCGGACAAGCTGCTGCGACTCACCCTGGATCTGGGCGGGGAAACCCGCAATGTCTTTGCCGGCATCAAGGCGGCCTATGATCCTGGCGAGCTGGAAGGGCGTCTCACGGTGATGGTCGCCAACCTGGCCCCGCGCAAGATGCGCTTCGGCGTCTCTGAAGGCATGGTGCTGGCCGCCGGCCCCGGCGGCAAGGATATCTTCCTGCTCAGCCCCGATGAGGGGGCCGAGCCGGGCATGAAAGTCAAGTAGCGCGGCATGATCCGCAAGGGCCTTCCCATTCTGGCGCTTGCCGCCCTGATGGGTGGCTGTTCTGCGATGCCACCCGCACGCCAGATCCACTACCGCTGCGACAACGACTATCCCCTGCGCGTGGAGCTGGACGGCCAGCAGGCCAGAATCCATCTGCACGACCGCACCCTGGTACTGCCCCGCCGCCCGGACATGAAAGGCGAGCGCTATGTCAGTGACGACCGTCAGCAGCTCTTCCTGCGCAAGGGAGATCAAGCCGTACTGGCCGTCAGCGCCGGGCATGGCATTTTACGCTGCACCGAGGTTCCCTGAATATTGAGGGGTCGCGTATTGAGGGGTCGGAGTCAAATCAGGGTGATGTCATATTCATTCAGGGTCAAGTGGAGATTTGACTCCGCCCCCTCAGCATCCTGTTGCCTTGCGCCAACAGGCTCCACACAAACCTATGAAAGCCATCTAATTCCTTGTTTCCTCGTAAAATCCATCGAATACAGCGCTGACAAAACGACCTCTTTGTTCACGCAAAATGGGTATTTGAAGCAAATACAAAAATTTCTTGAGCCATTTGAAATTCCTTTTCCGTTTTATTGTCATAGCAGGCTGCGGAAACACCGTCGCATAACCTGTCAGGTAATACAGGGACGTATTGCCGCCCTTATGGAACAAGAACAGGAAACACCAGACCGCTTCTCGCTCCCGTCATTCAATGCAGCACCGAAAAGGGGATGCTTTTGGCATCTAACCAGGATAAAGCCGGCTGAATCGGCTCCCGGGGTGTTTCGACCATCAACCCGGAGGGTCTGCAATGAATACAATAGACACGCCTGCATGTGCAATCCAGGCAGTCGAGAGAAAACTGAGCCGTTATGCCATGAGCTGGGTATTACTATCGGCTTTGCTGCTAATGGCCACCTTGTCGTCCGCGTCGGCGGATACACAGCACGGCGCCAACTTCAGTCTTGAACAACGCGTTGCCTGCCAGGCCACCATCGAAGACATCCGATGGGCACACCGCATCTGGCCCAAAGACAATTCCACCCAGAAGCCGCTCCGTTCAGAAATACTCAGCAATGGACAGATTCTGGAGAGGGCAAAAAACAGTCTTGCCATGGAAGCTGCCCTGGCGGCCCTCTACGGTGTCACCATCGATGACAGTCTGTTGCAGGCAGAACTCAATCGCATGGCAAAGCAGACCCGCGCGCCCGAAAGGCTGGAGGAAATGTTCAGCGCCCTGAACAATGACCCGGTGGCCATCGCTGAATGTATCGTGCGTCCCAGCCTGGTGCAGAAGATGTTTCGTACCAGGTATGCTTCGGATTCACGCCAGCACGGCGAGTTGAAAAAGCAGGCTGAATACGCTATTGCAGCAGACAGCCCCCGTGCCCTGGAGCAATCCGGCGGCCAGGAGAAGCTGGTGGAATATGTACGCCTGTCCACAAAGGCGGACCAAGCCGCCCCCTCCAGGACGACAAACAAGCAGGGTATGACACGCATCTACCTGGATAACGACCAATATGAGCGAAAGAGAGACCGGCTGGAACGGCGTGACGCAGCCCGGGCAGCACACTTGACTGAAACCCACGATGCTTTCATTCACAACGAACTACTGGAACATTCCTCTGACAAGATGAAAGTACGCGTGCTGGTATGGAAAAAGAAAGGATTCGATGCCTGGTGGCAGGAACAATCCAGTCGCTGGAAAAATACTTTTCAACCCAAGGCAATCTCACACCTGGAACTGCCCTCCATTCAGGGTAATACAAGAACCTGGCGGACCGATGCCATTGGCAAGGTCACTGCCGACAGCTGGGCGCAGGATCTTACCTATTTTCCCTCGGAGCGGCACGATCATGTTGCCGTGTGGACCGGCAGCGAAATGATCATCTGGGGGGGCACAGACAATCGTGACTACTTGAACAGCGGCGGCCGCTATGACCCTGCCACGGACAGCTGGAAACCCACGAGTATCACTGGAGCACCTGACGGGCGCCAGAGGACAACCGCTGTCTGGACAGGAACCGAAATGATCATCTGGGGTGGCAGGACCAGTGCCGGTGTCATGGGCAGCGGGGGGCGTTACAACCCGGCAAGCGACAGCTGGACAGCCACCACGAATGACGGCGCTCCGGGCTCCCGATACAATCACACGGCCGTATGGACAGGCAGCGAGATGATCGTCTGGGGTGGCTACGGAAGCGGCACGTTTGCCGACGGTGGGCGTTACAATCCTTCAACAGACAGCTGGACATCCCTCACAACCACGGGATCGCCTTTTGCGCGATACCTGCACACGGCGGTATGGACAGGCAGCGAGATGATTGTCTGGGGCGGCTCCAGCTATCCCACTTATTTCAGCGATGGCGGGCGCTATGATCCTGTCGCTGACAGCTGGTCACCTCTCTCAGCCACAGGAGCACCTTCAGGGCGATACATGCATACTGCTGTGTGGACAGGCAGCGAAATGCTGGTCTGGGGAGGGAAATACAGCAGTACCCTGCTGGACACCGGCGGACGTTACAACCCCAGCAGTGACACCTGGGACACCATCACCACCAGCAATGCCCCCAGTGCAAGAGAGCTTCATTCAGCCGTGTGGAGCGGCAACCGAATGTTGATCTGGGGCGGGCAAAACTATCCCACGTCGTATGACGATGGTGGCAGTTATGACCCCCTTTCCGACAGCTGGACGACCATTGCTACGACCGGAGCCCCTGAAAACCGCACTTGGCATACGGCCATATGGTCAGGCAGCGAAATGATTGTATGGGGCGGTCTCAATGACTCCTCCAGCCAGGAATACAATTCCGGCGGTCGCTACAATCCTGCTGCTGACAGCTGGTCAGCCACCAGCATTCCCCAGGCACCCAGCCACCGTACAGGCAGTGCCGCTGTATGGACGGGTAACGAGCTGATCGTCTGGGGTGGCTATGGAGACACCCTTTTCAATACCGGTGGACGCTATGACCCGGCCACCGACAGCTGGACGGCCACTAGCACCATTGACGCTCCCGAGGCCCGGGAATTCGAAACGGGCGAGCATGCAAATGCGGTCTGGACAGGCACGGAGATGATCATCTGGGGCGGATGGGGCAGCAGCTCAGAACTCAATACAGGCGGACGATACAACCCGGCGACCGACAGCTGGCTGGCCACCAGCCAGGTGAATGCTCCCAACGCCAGAAGTTCCCACACAATCCTGTGGACGGGAGACCAAATGATTATCTGGGGTGGTTATGACGGCAATGACTATGTCAACGATGGTGGTCGTTACAACCCGGCTTCCGACAGTTGGAGCGCCATCACAATGACCGGCGCCCCCTCTACACGAAGTTCCCCCAGCGCCGTGTGGACAGGCAGCGAGATGATTATCTGGGGCGGCTGGGAAGGTTCCAGCGAAGTCAATACCGGCTCCCGCTACAATCCTTCAACAGACAACTGGACACCCACCGACACCAGCGGAGCCCCGGACGCCCGTGGCGAACACTCGGCAGTCTGGACCGGCAGCGAGATGATCGTGTGGGGCGGCTACAGTAACGCTGCTGGCACCACCGTCAATACCGGTGGACGTTATGATCCTTCTACCGACAACTGGCTCCCGACAAGTTTGATCGATGCCCCCAGCGGGCGCTCCAGCTATCCCGCCATCTGGACGGGGCAGGAAATGATCGTCTGGGGCGGATTGATATATGGGTCAGGTGGCACGAACACCGGGGGCCGTTATGATCCTGCGACCAACAGCTGGCTTGCGACAAGCACCCTGGGCGCTCCCATCGGTCGCGTTTCCCACCATGCGGTATGGACCGGTGAGGAAATGATCGTCTGGGGCGGCAGGCCCTACACTTACCAGGCCGGCATCTACTATCCCTACAGCAGTTACACCATTGGCGGCACGGTCAGCGGCCTGGTCTCGGGCAACACGGTAATACTGCAGAACAATGGCGGTGACGATCTGCCAGTAAACGCCAACGGCGGTTTCACCTTTGACAAGGCCCTGTTCGACAACGCTGACTACGAGGTTACCGTGTCGGTTCAGCCCAGCAGTCCGGATCAGTCATGTGTTGTTTCATCCGGCAGCGGAACCGTGACCGGTGCGGATGTCTCGGACATATCGATCACCTGTACAGTCAACCAGCTGTTTGCAGACGTGGCTCCCGGTCACTGGGCATACGACTGGATACAGACCCTGGCCATCAACGGCATCACCTCGGGCTGCGGCGGTGGAAACTACTGCCCGACGGCCGTGGTCAGCAGGTCTTCCATGGCGGTCTTCCTGGAGCGCGGCATTCATGGCAGTGATTATGTACCGCCTGCCGCCACCGGCTCAGTATTCAACGATGTTTCACCCAGTTACTGGGCGGCCGCCTGGATCGAGCAGCTGGCCGCGGACGGCGTGACCGGCGGTTGCGGCGGGGGTAACTACTGTCCGGAAGAGAGCGTAACCCGGGCATCCATGGCAGTCTTCCTGCTGCGCTCCATGTACGGTTCCGCCTATGTTCCACCCTCCGCCACGGGCACGGTATTCAGCGACGTCCCCGTCGGTTACTGGGCGGCCGCCTGGATTGAGCAGCTGGCCAGCGAAGGCATTACCAATGGCTGCGGTGGCGGCAACTACTGTCCGGATAGCGCCGTAAGCCGGGACCAGATGGCGGTGTTCCTGGTGAGAGCGTTCAACCTGTAACGACACCGGGGCTCAATCGCCCCGGTTTGTTCAGGCCCTGGCGGACAGCGGAAAACCACCGTCGGCTTTCTGCTGCGCATCCTGAAAAATTACATGCCCCGCAGAAAATCCACGGCGACATCCAACTCGCGGGTGCGTGCAAAATCCGGCATGGCATCCAGAAAGGTATGGCCATAATTCTTGCGCAACAGGCGGGGATCGCAGAGCACCAGCACGCCCTTGTCGGTGACGTCGCGTATGAGGCGGCCGGCCCCCTGTTTCAGCGCAATGGCCGCCTGGGGCACCTGGTATTCCATGAAGGGATTGCCACCGGCCTTGCGCATGGCGTCCAGGCGCGCCTTCAGCACGGGGTCGCCGGGTGAGGCAAAGGGCAGCTTGTCGATGATGACCAGGGACAGGGCATCGCCACGCACATCCACCCCTTCCCAGAAGCTGGAGGTGCCCAGGAGCACGGCATTGCCCTGCTCGGTGAAACGGCGCAGCAGCTCCGTTTTCGGGGCGCTGCCCTGCACCAGCAGGGGATAGTCCAGGCGGCCGTCCAGCCAGTCCGCCGCCAGATGCAGGGCGCGGTAGCTGGTAAACAGCAGAAACGCCCTGCCCTGGCTGGCCTCCACAAGGGGCAGCGCCAGCTCCATGACCTTTTCCGTATAGTTTGGCGCGCTGGGTTCGGGCAGGCCCTTGGGCACGAACCACAGGGCCTGCTCCTGGTAGTCAAAGGGGCTGTCCCAGCGGGCCGTCTCCGCCTGATGCAATCCCAGCTGCTGCTGGA
>DRLF01000375.1 GCA_011051425.1 Thiolapillus brandeum
CGGCCCATCGACATTTTCGACCTGTTCCTGCACGGCACGCCCCTGCTTTTGCTCATGCTCAAGCTTGCGCGCCTGCTGCTGGCCAATGACAAACCCGCCCCCGGAGATTCCTCATGAAAAGATATCCGATCTGTCTCATCCTGCTGTGTATTCTTTCCGCGGCCACGCAGGCCGGGGAACTGACCCGGGTCGCCGAGGGGGATCGCTTCCACCTCGCCGTGGGCAGTTACCTGATTACCAATTCGGAAACCGAGCTGCGCTATACCTCGCCCTATCTGCTTGGCCTGACGCTCAACACCTCGCGGGATCTGGACATGGATCGCCGTGACAGGGTCGCCCGTCTCGACGGCTATTACCGTTTTACACCCGCCCATGCCCTGCATTTCACCTGGTATGACATACAGCGGCGTGGCCTCAAGAGCATCAGCAAAGACATCGAGTGGGGCGACGTCACCTTTCCAGTCGGCGCCAGCATCGAAAGCCGGCTCGATACGGAAGTGCTCAAGCTGGCCTACAACTATTCCTTCTATCACAACGAAAAAGTCGAACTCGGCATTGGCGCCGGACTGCACATCACCAAGGTCACCGCCGGACTGGCGGGAATCGCTTCATCCGGCTCCCGCAGCAATGTGGAAACCAGCACCACCGCCCCCCTGCCGGTGGTTGGCGCCCGTCTCAATTACTGGATGACGCCGAAATTCAGTTTCCGTTTCGCGCTGGACATCTTTGGCATCGAGATCGGCAACTATGCCGGTACTTTCACCGATATCGACTTCCGCCTGCTGTACCAGTTTGGCAAACACCTCGGGGTCGGTGGCGGTTTCAACGTAAACAGCCTGAACCTGGAACAAAACGAAAACGGACATACGCTGGAAGTCAACAACGATCTCGGTGGCGTCACCCTGTTCCTGACCCTGAACTACTGAGCCGGTTGGCGTGCATCGGCCTCGCCTGCTGCTGTTTCTCCTGTTGCTGCCCGGCCTGCCGCTTTTCGCGGCCGGCAACCATGAGCAATACAATTCCGGCTGGCGATTCAATGCCGACAACGATCTCCTCACCGGACAAACGACCGACCGGGACTACACAGGCGGGCTGGCCTTTACCTGGTCCGGCGCACGCGCGCAGCAGAATCCCGTGTCGCTCGACAAATGGCGCGCCGGCATCGATCGGCTGACGGGGTTCGGGAATCTTTACCGCTCATCGGAACACGTCTCCTTCCACAGCCAGCAAGCCGGCATGACCCTGTTCACCCCGGACGACATCGAAAGCCGCGCGCCGGTTTATGATGATCGTCCCTATGCCAGCCTGTTCTTCCTCTCCAATACGGAATTCACCGTTCAACCGGAAGCGGATATCGCCTGGCTGTCCCGCCTGAGCGTGGGCTTTCTGGGACTCGGGCTTGCCGAAGACGTGCAGGGAGTCTTGCATGCGGTTACCGGTTCGGACACGCCCAATGGCTGGCAGAACCAGATCTCCGCCGGCGGCGAACCGACCTTCCTGCTGACCTGTGCCATGCAAAACAAGCTTCATGCCTCGAACACCTGGCAATTGAAAACCGAATACGAGGCCAATCTTGGTTTCATTACCGATATCAATGCCGGTTTCACCTGGCGCTGGGGACGCATTCGCTCACCCTGGTGGAGTTTCAACCCGTACCAGTCCAAATACATACAACAGTCCATGCCGGTATTTTCCAGCCGGGGCCGGAAAAACGAATTCTATCTGCAGGCCGGCGCGCGTCTGAATCTGCGTCTCTACAACGCCCTGTTGCAGGGGCAGTTCAGGGACAGCGCCGTCACCATCGGCAGTGGTGACTTGCGGCATCTGCTGGCGGAATACTGGCTGGGCGCTACCCTGGAATTTGGCAAGGCATATTACGCCAGCGTTTTTTTGCGCGGCTTGAGCAGCGAGTTTCGTGGTCCGGGCTCGCGGAATGCGGCCTGGGTCGGGCTGGTCTTCGCCCGCGCCTACTGAGCCGGCGGCTGCTTGCCGCAGCGATAGACCGAACCCAGAAAAGTGGTCGAGGTCGTGAAGGACAACTGATCACGAAGAATGAACACCGTATCGCCACCCAGGTGATAAGCGTCATTGCGCAGATCGTTCAGCGCGCCCTGCACCAGATCCGTATTGCTGATAAACCAGAAAGTGAGCATGTTGCCATCGCTGCCAACCACCTCACCCTTGTATTCACAGCCGGTTTTTTCAAAAGGTGAGAAATAAATCCTCACCGCCGCGGCCTCCTTTTCCAGTGGCAGATTGGCGCAGGCGCCAAGCAGCAACAGTATCGAAAAAAGACTTGCAATTTTCATGCGCTCACCAGTGATATTGCAGATAGAGAGAATTGTAGTTGCTTCCGCCCTTGATGCGGCCAAAGGCCGAGGAAGTCTGGAATATACCGGAGCGGTGATGAATGCTGTATCCCAGCCACAGGTCCTTCATCGAAGGCGCATTGAAAATATCGCCCAGATTCACATCCACCGAGAAGTCGAGATAGTTCAGCAGATTGCTGGGACGATAGCCTTTTTTATCCAGTTCGGTCCCTTCGATATAGGTAATTTCCGTCACATAGGACAAGCCTTCCGCCGCGCCGAAACGCAGCCTGACCGGCAGCTTCCAGGTGTAATAGGCCTTCAGGCCCAGCACGTACTCGGGAAAGTTGCCCTGCACCTCCGATGAATGGTGATAGACCACCCCCGGCGTGATATAGATGGAAAGCGGCAGGCCAAGCAGGGTATCCGACAGGGGCAGGCCATAGAACACCGAAGTCATCTGATTGTTGTAGGGATCGGGTTCTCCCTGAAACTTGATAATCTCGCCCAGGTTCGAGGGCGTGGCCCAGCCATGCGCCAGCCTCACATAGGGCTTCGATTTCAGCACCGGGCCACGCGTCTTTCGCTTCTCGTTGAAAAAGGCGATCCCCAGATACAATTCACTTTGCACGTCCCGGCGAATGACACTGGTATCGGTGACATCCCTCTCCAGCGCGGTTAGCGCGGCCCGGCCAATCAGGTAGAAATTGCTGGCCACATGATAGCGCGCGTCGATGCCAAACTTGATATCGAAACCGCTGCCCGGGGTTTCCATGCCCAGGCCATAGTAATAGTCATTGAAACTGCTGCTCTTCCAGCGCAGGCGCGCCGAGGGGAACAACTCCCAGCTTCCGCCGGACCAGCGATAGTTGCCGGTGATGTTGGCATGCGTGCGTCCGTGACGGTCGTTCATCAGCTCGAAGTCGGTATCGAACCGCGAAGTAAAACGGTACTTGTATTGCAGGCCGACATCCACGGCATTGCCCTGGATCTCGTTCTGGTAGTCGGCCGGAATATCGAAAAAACGGTAGCGGCCGATGGCGCTCAGCTCGTTTTTTTCATCGCGAAAGAAACGAAACCCGCCGGTCAAACCGCGCATGAAGAAATATTCTTCATTGTCGTAGTACATGAGGGGGATCACATCATTGACGGTTGCGATCTCCGTGGCATAGGGAATCTCCGCCGAACGCACGCCAATGGCCACGCCCCACAGCTTTGGCTCCCGGTTTTCAGCCTGCGCGGCAAACGACAGGATGAACAGCAAAAACAGACAACAAGCGGTTTTTTTCTTCATTTTCTTCTCACTCTATTCCATTATCAACCCGGCAAATAAATGGATGGAATTTGCCGGCAGTCGTCGAGGCCTTTCCGCCGGGCTCCGGCCGTGGGCAAGTCGCCCTTTGGAAAGGCCTCGACGACTGCCGGAAAACAGCGTCAACCAGATCTATCCAATTGCCGGGTTATAGCAACTTTCCCGAAGGGGAAGGATGCGACCGTGCTCACTCCGAGATACTGATTTTTATCGGCAACATTCTTAAAGCCCAATCGCCCGGCCAGCCGCCCCCATCAACAGGCTGCCGGAATTGGTAATGTCGAACCATTCAGCCGGGTTCGTCTTGCCCATGGCCATTTTCCGGTAAGCCCGGCTCCAGACGATGAAAGTAAAGCGTGCCTCCTTGGCCCCCGCTTCCTTCAAATCAACCAGTTTTTTCAGCTCACGGTGACTGCTGTAGTAGGCATCGATATCCGGCTGCAATTGTTTGTAGTTTTCATTGATCATCGCCATGCGAGCAGTAATATATTCATGTATTTTGACTACATCCTTGCTGCTCAGCTTCTGCTTGTCTTTCAGCACTTCATTGATAAAGGCGATGTCGTATCCTTTTAGCGTCTCCAGAAACTTCGGCTCCTTGCTGTCTGAATATTTCGACAACGCGATCAGCGCATCGTAGAACGCGGCTCGCACTTTTCTCAGTTCATTTTCAAACGCGAGAGCATCACCGTATTTTTTGTCGATGGCCTGCTCCAGCAGCCGCACCACTTTACGTTTTTCCCGTTCCAGCTCATCCAGCACCTTCAGCGCATGTATGCTGAAATCGTTGACCACCGGCATCAGGAGCCGCAGGGAATGCAGATATTCCTCACTGGCGCGCACCTCCGCCATGATTTTCCTGTTTCGCTCCAGATACCTTTCGGGTTCGGCAATGACCTGATCCTTTTTTACCAGTTCATTGAGAGAAATCAGAATGTCCGCCAGGTAGTTGGATTTTTTGTTTTCACTGACCGCCAGCTCTGAAATGGTCACGATTTCCACCGAATAGGCAACCAGCGCCTTCAACTGGTTGACCACCTGGTTCTCCAGCGCCTGGTAGCGCTCGAATGGCGCCTTCTGATCCATGTACTGGCTGATATTGCGCAAATACAGGGTCTCGTCATCCGACAGGCCGTATTCCAGCGAACTCACCAGTGACAGCGTCTGTTCGATGAATGGCGTCAGGTTTTCGGTTTCCCTGGCCATGAACTTGGAACAGCCTGCCAACAGGAAGCACAGGCCCGCTATCTGGAACAGTGTCTTTTTATTCATGGAACATTCTCGCTGCAAGTCGTTGTGGTTGACAGGCGCGCATCTCGGCCACCCGCCCCGGGGCAAAACACCGCAACCGCATGCCGTCACGGTGCCAACCATAACCGCAAACGATTGCGCTCAGCAACCACGGGGCCCACGCATACTTGCCTTGCAAGCGAAACACTTTGCCCTGTTTCGCGCGGCTGCCGTCCTGACGAAAAAGCCCCTGCAAGCAGGGGCTTCGTCGGTAAAAAACAACGGGGGAAATGCTAGAAGGGAATATCGTCGTCGAAATCACCGGCGGGTACGGCTGCCGCCGGCTGCTGGGGAGCC
>DRLF01000376.1 GCA_011051425.1 Thiolapillus brandeum
CCGGCGATATCATCCTGTTTCCCGTGGTGCAGGGGTTGTACACCGCCGTTTTCGGTTGGGCGCTGGCCTGCGGCATCTATCTTGCTGCTGCCTGGAGCATCAATTTCATGCTCGCGCCCCAGCTGGAAACCGCCCAGAAGATCTGCCGCCTGCTGCCGGAACACTATGCTATTGCTCTGGCGATAACCGCAGGTGCTTCCATCCTGGCTGCTATACTCGCGGGTATTCGCGCCGCACGCGTGGAGCCTTCGGAAGGCCTGCGGGAAATCTGAACCGGGAAGGATGAAGACATTTCGTGAAAACCTGATCTACCTGAGCCTGACTGCCACCGTGGTGGTGGGAGGCTATGCCTTCCTGCGCTATGCCTACCGGGTGATGGACCAGATGCCCTTTACCCAGGAGATCGTGCTGATCATTCTGGGTACCGTGGCCACGGTGCTCATTACCGCCATGCTGCTCAACAAGCAGACGGAAGTGGAGCTGAAGAAAGAGCAGAGCATCAAGTTCATCGAACTCAAGTCCGAGATCTACATGGACTTCATCAGCCATATCGAGCAGCTGATGCTGGACAAGGCGGTCACCGAACAGGATCATGTGCGCCTGCAGTTTCTCACCCACAAGCTGGCCATGGTGGCCAGCCCGGCGGTGCTGGAGCAGTACCAGCAGTTTCTGGAAGTGTTCAACCGTTCTGCGAGGGATGCCGCCCTGGATCGCAGCGAAGGCAGCGCCATTTCCACCGCGCTGGCTGAACTCACCGTGAAGATACGCCAGGATCTGGTGGGGGAACTGGACCAGAACGGCGTCTATGATCTGGCGACCATCAATCAACAGGTAATGAACAATGCCCGAGAATCCTACAATGGATGATCCGAAACAGGCTGCCGCCGTGAAGCATCTTGCCAACACCAATGTGCTGGCGGAGGATGTCATTCTCAGCCCCGCGGCCCTGCGCGAGAAACTTCCCCTGTCTGACGTTGCCAGAGAGACCGTGGCCTCCGGCCGCCAGGCGGTGAAGGCTGTGCTGGATGGTCGGGATTCCCGTCTGCTGGTTGTCGTCGGCCCCTGTTCCATTCACGATCCCGAAGCTGCCCTGGAGTATGCGCAACGCCTGCTGGCGCTGTCACAGAAATTGTCTTCTTCGCTGCTGATCCTGATGCGTGTGTATTTCGAAAAACCGCGCACCACCACGGGCTGGAAAGGCCTGATCAACGATCCGCACCTGGACGACAGCTTCCGGCTCGAGGAAGGGCTGCATATCGCACGCAAACTGCTGGTGGATCTGGCTGAAATGGGGATGCCCGTGGCGACCGAGGCGCTGGATCCCATCAGCCCCCAGTATCTTGCCGACCTGTTTTCCTGGGCCGCTATCGGTGCGCGCACCACGGAATCCCAGACGCACCGGGAAATGGCTTCGGGCCTGTCCATGCCCGTGGGTTTCAAAAACGGCACCGACGGCAGTCTGGACGTGGCCATCAATGCCCTGCATGCCGTTTCCGAACCCCACAGTTTTCTCGGCATCAATCCCCAGGGGCGCACCGCCATCATCCGCACGCGGGGAAATGCCTGCGGGCATGTGATCCTGCGCGGTGGCGGCGGCCAGCCGAACTATTCGTCCGTGAACGTGGCACGCTGCGAGCAGGCGCTGCAGGCGGCAAAACTGCCCCAGAACATCATGGTCGATTGCAGCCATGACAATTCGGAGAAAGACCCCCGGCAGCAGAGTCTGGTGGCAAGGGATGTGCTCAACCAGATCCGTGCGGGCAATACCTCCATCATGGGCATCATGCTGGAAAGCCATTTGCACGAAGGCAATCAGCCCATTCCCAAAGACCTTGGCCAGCTGCGCCACGGCGTGTCTGTCACCGATGCCTGCATGGACTGGGGCAGTACCGAGGCACTGCTGCAGGAGCTTGCCGACGGGCTTTCCTGATGCCGGACAGGTGGGAGCAGCAGCTGAGCCAGGGGCTGGCGGAAATGAAGCTGGCCGCAACTGCTCATCAGCAGCGGCAATTGCTGGACTATCTGGCATTGCTGGAAAAGTGGAACAGGGCTTTCAATCTCACGGCCGTGCGTGATCCCTCCATCGTGGTGTCGCGGCAGTTGCTCGACAGCCTTTCCATTCAGGATCTCTTGCATGGCGAACATGTGCTGGATGTGGGCAGTGGCGCCGGGTTGCCGGGGATTCCCCTGGCCATCATGAATCCTGAACGTGCGTTTACCCTGCTCGATACCAATGGAAAGAAGACCCGTTTTCTCAGGCAGGCAAAGCTTGAGCTGGGGCTGGACAACGTACAGGTCGAACAGGTGCGGGTTGAGCAGTATCATCCCCCACGGCTGTTCGACACCATCGCTTCCCGCGCCTTTGCCTCACTGCCGGACATGGTCGAACTCACCCGTCATCTGCTGGCTCCCGGGGGATGCTGGCTGGCGATGAAGGGTACGGTTCCCGGGGATGAGCTCGATGCGCTGTCAGGTGAAATTAACTATGAAATACATGAGCTTGCCGTCCCGGGTGAGGACGCCCGGCGCCACGGCATCCTGATCTGCCCTTCTTTGACGGGCAAAATGTGAGAATTTTCCTACAAACACTCGGGGTGTTTGTCCATAGGCAGCCTTCCTGATCCTGTCTA
>DRLF01000377.1 GCA_011051425.1 Thiolapillus brandeum
GTTTGAATGATGTGGACATTAAGGGAAGCTGTTGAGAACGATTACGAGGGTATATGCAGCCTGATTAAGACCGAGGATGAGCTGTTCATGGTATACCCGAATGGCCAATACCCTTTGACGGTCGATCAGGTCAGGAAACTGTCTCAAACCAGGGAAGCGTTGACTGTGGCAGTGGATGAAGTGGGAAACGTGATCGGGTTTGCCGATTTGTATAATCATGAGCCAGGCAAGACCGCCTTCATCGGCAACGTCGTGGTTGATCCCGCACATAGGGGAAGGGGTATGGGGAAAGCGATTGTTTCCCATATGCTGGAGAAGGTATTTGAGAGATATGACCTGCCCGAAGTGCGGATCTCGGTATTCAGCGAAAACACGCCGGCATTGCTCTTGTATTCGGGTTGTGGGTTTATTCCTTACGAAATGGAAGAAAGGAGGAATCCGAAAGGGAAGAGGGTCGCGCTCATTCATATGAGGCTGGAACGGAATCAATATGAAGTTTGAGGAACCAACAACGGACCGCTGACTCCATGTTGCCGACACTGTGGGCATTATTCGATATTCTCCGATTATTCAGATGATTCGTTCCTTGGCTGTTCTTCTATGTTGCTGAATCATTCATTGTTTTGTAAGCCTACGCAGTTTCGCAATTTCAGCCTCCGATTCCGCTATCCTGGCTTTACTGTTTTTCGATTCGTTGATCAATTCCGTCTCTGCTGAAAGGGAGGGAATATACTGCCGGCAATTCTCGTCCCAGGCTTCGACGGTGAAGCGTATGGCGCGTTCTGTTCTTGCGTAATAGGGGCGGGTGCGTATATCGGGTATCAGAGTGTTGCAGTCTTCAACGACTTCAGCCCGGCCCCAGCGTTTGATCCTGGGGGGAAGCGAATAGTCCATGAGGAAGATGAAGGGCTGATTGTTCTCGGACAGGTTCCCGGCAGTAATATGCTGGCGGTTGCCCTTGAATTCCGGCCACGCCTGCGTCTGTTGGTCCAGAACGCGGATGAAACCGGGCGGGCCGCCGCGGTGCTGTATGTAGGGTCTCCCATCGCGGCTTGCAGTGCCGAGGTAGAACGAGTCGCGGGTTCGTATGAGCGAGACGACATCTTCCAACAGGTGGGACTTCCGGTACCCACGTGTCTCAAGCCGTGCAATAGTGTCACGGGAACCAAAACGTTCCTGGATTGCCCGGGTGGCCGGGGAGAACAGGATGTCGGCCGGGTTTTGGGGTATCGGTGAGTCTCCTGAACCAGTAGCAACCCGTACGGATTATTTGGGCAAGGTGTGTTGCATGGTGTCGCGCACGGAAAAATCCCCATACCAGGCGGCCAGGGCAGGGCATCGGCTGCGCCAATCCAGATCCGGGAGGCGGAACTCCAGGTAGCCGAGGGCCGTCCCCAGCGCCAGTTGTGCCAATGTCACTTGACTGGGCAGCATGTCGATGGTGGCTTCGATGTGGTTCAAAGTCCGGATCACCTGGGTCTTCCATTGTTCGATCCATCCAGCAGATTGTTCCTGGGTGTCTCTGCGCCGTTCCATCACGATGTTGTAGGTGGCGTCGACCACGCCGTCGCAAAGCGCTTCCCAGCGTAGGACGTTCCATCGTTCCCTGCCGGATTCCGGTATGAGCCTGCCGGGAGTCAAGCTGTCGAGGTAGGCGCAGATCACCGGGCTGTCGTACAAGGAAGAGCCGTCATCCAGGATCAGCGTGGGCACCTTGCCCAGGGGATTTGCCGCTTCCAGCTCAGGCACCTCGTCGAAGGGGTTGCATGCCACGCTGATGATCGTATTCTGGAGTCCCTTTTCGTGGATCACCAGCCGGACCTTGCGGGAGTAGGGGGAAGTCTTGGAGTAGAACAACCTCATGATTCTGTCCTCGTGTTGTTTCCAATTGCGTGGTGTCAATCGTTGGCTGGTAGCCACCATTCGTGTGTTTCCGGGTATTCGATGCTGAGCTCGCATTCCCGGTCGTCGACCAGGAAGCAGGCCCGGGCGTGTTGCCATTGCCGGGGCTGCGCCTTCGCTTCGGCCTGGGCCAGTAACAGGCTGTTGAAATACCCGTCCTCACGAGCACAATGGTGATGACTGAGCACATGAGGTTGGCAATCTGATGCTTGTCCCCGATATTCACCAGGAAACCTTGTTCAACAACTGGTACCCGAGCAACGCCTGCCGAGGGTACACCCACTACGCCAGATTCGCGAGATGATCAACGAGGCGCCGGGCGGTCCGTACGAGGCATTTTAGTGCCCGGTATGCCGAAAGTGAAAAACCTTCGACTCCTACAGAGAATTTGCTGCAAGCGCAATTTCTGAAGGCGTTCTACACCATACGCAGCGAACGTCAGTTGAGCAAATTGAAGAGTGTGTTGGCTGGTTGAAGACGATTGGCAGTTTGCGCAAGAGTCCGTTTGTGGGTCGCGAGAGGGCTGGACTTTCAGGTTGTTCCGACTTTTGCGGCTTGCAAACGGGTGTGGATGCGCGACCTTGAGGGTGCCGGGTTGGCGCGTGCATATCCCAGAGGTTGGTGTCTCTGGACACTCCTGAATGGACCCGAATCCATCGGAACAGCAAAAAATAACCTGCGGGGAGCCATGTCACGCTGCCGACTCTCCTAGACATTGGAATGAACAGCACGGATTCCATGGCAGTTACAACAGCCCGCCAGGAAATCCTGCTATATCTTCATTTTGCGGAGAACAAGCGCGACAAGTGGCATCAGCCCGAATACGGATACAACGGTGGCACCGACAGGCAGATCGGCGCTGAAGGAGATCCACAATCCGGCCATTGCTCCGAGCAGGCCCAGTCCCCACCCGGAAAGCAGGCGGGCCGTGAGTGAAGAGACCAGCAACGAGGCGCTGAACGCCGGAATTATCAGATATGCGAAGACCAACAAGATCCCCGCAACGTTGACGGCCAGGGTAATCACCACCGAGAACGAGGCGAAAAACAGGAATTCCCACAGAAAGCCAGGTCTACAGGCCTCTTCGCTCACAAATGACAGGGCGAGGAACTTTTGACGGTATATCCCGTGTAGCACGGCCAGAGCGAGATATATCCCAGCTACGATCCCGATCTCCTCCCAACGTACCCAAAGGATGTTGCCATTGAAGAGCGATTTGAGTTCCTCCATGCCCTGGGCCGAGCGGCTGAGGATTACGATGGAGAGTGCTGTACTTACCACATAGACGCAGCCGATAATGACTTCGCGTGTCGCCTTGCCCGATATGCGACGCAGACTGGCAAAGGCGAATGCGGCGATTAATGTTGCCGCAAAGGCATAGCCCTGTGCCGCCAGACCGTGTGCCTCCGTACCCAACAAGAGGGCAAAACTGAAGCCGAGTGCAGCCACCTGTGCCAGCGCCAGATCGATGAATATGATGCCACGCGCCAATACATGCAGGCCGAAATAGGTATGTGTCAGGATCATCAAGGCGCTCATGGAAAACGCGGGCAGCAGAATCAAAGAGGTATCCATCCTACTGGTCCCCCATGTTGCCGAGTACGTCTACAATAGCGTCGAACAGGTCGAAATAGGTCGCTATGCCGGGTTGTGCTCCCACTGACTGGGGCAGCACAGCCACGCGAATGCCTGTCTGCTCATGTAGGTAACGTGCGGAGCGGCGCTCATAGTAGGGTTCGATGATGAGCAGGCCGATGTGTTCGTTCCGGATGCGTGTCATCAGTGCGTTCAGGGAAGCGGCGCTCGGGGCAATGCCGGGGATCGGTTCAACCTCATCGACGATGCGGAAGCCAAAGGCGTCGGCCAGATAGACAAAGGATTTGTGATAGGCGATGACCGACTCTCCTCTGAGATGGCCAAGCTTGCTCCGCCAGACAGGTAGCTTGTCATCCATCGTTTGGACGAATACATTGAACCGATGATGGAATTCGTCCTTGTGTGCGGGATCCAGTTCGCCCAGTCGCGTGGCGATCGCCCGCGCCATGCGTATGCCGTTACGTGGGTCCAGCCAGTAATGGGGATTGCCCTTGGCATGCACATCGCCCATGGCGCGTGATACCGGGCCTTCGATCTTGCCCAACAAGGGAACGACGCTTGAGAGATCCAGATAGCCGGGATTTCCGGGCAGCACTCGGCTATTGCGCGCTGATTGTAATAAGGGTGGCAACCAGCCGATTTCCATGTCGGCGCCAATCAGCAACAGCAGATTGGCGCGGAAGACCTTGCGAATCATGCTGGGTTTGGCGGTGGCGAAGTGTGGATCGCGAGTTCCCTTGGTCAGGCTCTGCACCTTTACTTGTTCGCCGCCCACCGCTTCTGTAATAGCCGCCAGATCCTGAGTGGTCGTCACGACCCTGAGTGCTGCGTGAGCGGTGAAGGAAAACGTCAATAATACTATCCCAAGAGAAATGTTGGCGATTGTCATGATGTTCTCCTAGAAAACATGTGCCGCATGAGTGCCGAGGTTGAATTCCACCTGGAGCCAGAGGGAATCCACGGTCTTGCCGGGCAGGTGTTGTGTCCAGTCGCGGTTGTATTGCAAACGTAGCTTGCTGTATTCGGTGGGATACCAGGTCAGGTTGGGAGAAAGACGCTTTCGGGTATCGCGCAGGGGATCGGCTGCGGTGTCGCCGTCGGCGGCGGCATATTCCCAGCGTAACCCTGCCACCCAGCCGGGTTTGAAACCCCAGAGTGCCTGGGTGAACAGTCCCCGGTCATGGAGCGTTTCCCGGCCGGGATCGCCCGGATCACCCGCCTCATACCGTCGTTTCA
>DRLF01000378.1 GCA_011051425.1 Thiolapillus brandeum
AGCGGGATGGGCAGGTGCTGAATATCATCGTGCAGGAACGTCCGGCCATTGCCCAGATCGATATCACCGGCAACAAGTCCATCAAGACCGAAGATCTGCAGAAAGGTCTGGCGGACATTGGCCTGGCCGAAGGGCGCACCTTCAACCGCTCGGTGCTGGACAAGATCGAACAGGAACTGCGACGCCAGTTTTTCAACAGCGGCAAGTACGGGGTGCAACTGCAAACCGAGGTCATTCCCCTGGAAAGAAATCGCGTCGCGGTAAAGATCAAGATCCAGGAAGGTGACACGGCGCGCATCCGCGGTATCAATATCATCGGCAACAAGACTTTCAGTGATGAAGACCTGGAGGCTGGCTTTCAGTCCAAGATTGGTGGCTGGTTTGCCTGGTTCACCAAGGAAGACCAGTATTCGCGGCAGAAGCTGGCGGGGGATCTCGAACTGCTCAAGTCTTTCTATCTCGACCGGGGTTATCTCAATTTCAGGGTGGATTCGACACAGGTCACGATCAGCCCGGACAAGAAAGGCATTTTCATTACTATCAATGTCAGTGAAGGCGATATTTATACCATTGGCGATGTGAAGATCACCGGCAAGCTCATCGTCGATCCGGAAGAATATTTCCCGCTGATCCATCTGCGCCGGGGTGAACCCTTTTCACGACGCAAGGTCGTGGACAGCACAGACAGGATTACGGACAAGCTTTCGGAAATGGGCTACGCGTTTGCCAACGTCAACCATATTCCGGAAATCGATGAAGAGAAAAAGACGGTGTCCATCACCTATTTCATGGATCCGGGAAAACGGGTCTATGTGCGCCGTATCGATGTCAAGGGCAACACCCGGACCCGGGATCGTGTGGTGCGCCGGGAAATGCGGCAGATGGAAAACACCTGGATGTCCAACAGCAAGCTGACTCTTTCCAGGGAACGTCTCCGCCGCCTGGGATTTTTCGAAGATGTCACCATTGAAACGCCTTCAGTCCCGGGATCTACAGACCTGACGGACGTGCTGGTGACGGTAAAGGAAAAACCCTCGGGCTCACTCGCCGGCGGACTGGGCTATTCCGGCAGTCAGGGCATCAGCTTCTCCGCGAGTATCACCGAAGACAATTTTCTGGGCACAGGCAAGAAGGTCACACTCGCGGCCAATACCAGCAGCTACAACACCAAATATCAGCTGTCGTATTTCAATCCCTATGCGACGATCAACGGTGTCAGCCGGGGTTTCAATCTCAGCTACCAGAAGACGGATTACAACGAACTCAACATCTCCGACTACCTGACCGATACTTCCGAAGCTTCTGTGAACTATGGCGTGCCGCTCAGTGATTTCAACCGCTTGCGCATGAAATTTGCCATAGAGAACATCGATCTGACCCTGGGCAGTCTGCCTCCTCTGGAGATCATCGACTTCGTGAATCAGGAAGGCGACAACTACCTGAACTTCAAGCTCACGGGAAGCTGGAGTCATGATTCCCGTGACAGCGCCATTTTCCCCACCGTCGGCACATCCCAGTCCTTTTCGACGGTAGTGACGATTCCAGGCAGCGATCTGCAGTTCTACAAGCTGTCCTACCGCTACCGCCAGTATGTGCCCCTGTACCGCCGTTTTGTGTTTTCAGGCAGAGCTATACTGGGCTATGGGGACAGCTACGGCAAGACCCACAAGTTGCCGTTTTTCGAGAACTATTTTGCCGGGGGTGAGAAATCTGTGCGGGGCTTCAAGAACAATACTCTGGGTCCCAGGGATTCCACCGGCGATCCTCTCGGCGGCAATATCAAGCTCGTGGGTGGGCTGGAACTGTATTCTCCGCCGCCGTTTGCACAGCTTGATTCCACGGTGCGTATGTCCGTATTCCTTGATGCGGGAAATGTATTCCAGGACCGGGTAGAATTGGATGAAATCCGGTATTCTGTAGGGATAGGGGCGACTTGGTTGTCGCCGATGGGAGCGATGACGCTCAGTTATGGTGTTCCGCTGAACGATAAGAGTTATGATGACGTGGAAAATTTCCAGTTTAGTTTTGGATCGGTTTTTTGAGGAGAGTAGAACGTGTTGAAAAAAATAACCCTGTTTGGCCTGATGGCGCTGTTTCTTTTATCCCTGAGCGGCGCAGCCGTTTCTGCAACCAAGATCGCCTATGTCGAAGTTGGCAAAGTGCTGCAGGAATCTCCACAGGTAAAAGCGGTCAAGGAGAAAATCCGCAAGGAATTTTCCAAGCGTGATGACCAGTTGGTATCCGAGCAGAAAAAGCTCAAGAAGCTGAAAGAGAAACTGAAGCGTGACGGTTCCATCATGAGCGACGCGGAAGTCAAACGGCTGGAGCGCGATATCATCGCCCGCACCCGCAAACTGAAGAATGCCCAGAGCGAATTTCAGGAAGATCTGGCCCTGCGCCAGAACGAGGAACTGAGCAAGCTGCGCAAGGTCATTGCCGAAGTGATTGTCAAGGTCGCCAAGCGCGGGGGCTACGATCTGGTACTGGAAAGTGGTGTTGTATGGGCCAACGACAAAGTCAATATCACCAAGCAAGTACTCAAAGAACTCAAGAAATAGCAGGCAGCATCTGAACCATGTCCGCCCAATTCACGCTTGCAGAACTGGCAGAGTGTTGCGGAGCGGACCTGCAGGGTGATGGCAACTGCCGTATCCAGGGTGTCGAAACCCTGGACAATGCGGCAGAAGGGCAGATCAGCTTTTTCAACAATCCCAGGTATCGCAGGTTTCTTCAGGACACACGCGCTTCGGCGGTGATTTTACGGCCCTCGGATGCCAGGGACTGTCCCACCAACGCGCTGTTGACAGACAACCCCTATCTGGCCTGGGCCAGGGTGACCCGCTGCTTTGCGCCGGTCCTGGAGCTGGGAAAAGGGATACATGATGCTGCCGAGGTGGACGAGGAAGCCAGCATCCATCCCGATGCCGTAGTCGCCGCAGGCGCTGTCATCGGCGCCGGCAGCCGTATCGAAGCCAATGCCTATGTAGGTCCGAACTGCGTGCTGGGCCGCGATGTGCTGCTCGGAGAGGGCTCCCGTCTGCTGGCCTCTGTTGTCCTGATGGACGGCGTGCGCATCGGGCGGGAATGTCTTATTCACCCGGGCGCCGTGATCGGCGCTGACGGTTTTGGTTTGGCCAGTGATCAGGGGCGTTGGGAAAAAGTGGCACAACTCGGCAGCGTCACCCTGGGTGACCATGTGGAGGTGGGCGCCAATACCACGATCGATCGCGGTGCCATTCACGATACCGTGATTCATGACGGTGTGAAGCTGGACAACCAGATTCAGGTGGCCCACAACGTGGAAATTGGCGAGAATACCGCCATTGCCGCCTGTACCGGGATCTCCGGCTCCACGCGCATCGGCGCCGGCTGTACCCTGGCCGGTGGGGTCGGTGTGGTTGGCCATATCGAGCTGGCCGACGGTGTGCATGTATCCGGAGCCAGTGTGGTCAGCCGCTCGCTGCGGGAACCCGGCGTATATACCGGGGGTATTCTGGCCATGCCTCACAAGATCTGGCAGAAGAATATCGCCAGAATCAAGCAGCTGGACAGTATGGCGCGCCGCCTGAAGGAACTGGAGAAAGCCCTGTCCCGGCTGGAAGCGCAACCCGATGACAATGAAAAATAAGCCGGAACACCGACGGGCGCAGCACTGATCCCGCGGTCAAACCGCTGGCAACACAATCTGGAGATTCCTTTGGAAACCATGGACATCAGCCGTATTTTGGACCGTCTTCCACACCGTTATCCTTTCCTGCTGGTGGATCGGGTGCTGGAGTGTCAGCCCGGTGAGCGCCTGCTGGCGCTGAAAAACGTGAGCATTAACGAACCTTTCTTTCAGGGACATTTTCCCGGAAAACCGGTGATGCCGGGGGTGCTGATCGTTGAGGCGCTGGCGCAGGCCACCTGTCTTCTTGCCATGGAGACCGAAGCTTCCGAAGACAGTCTCATTTATCTTCTGGCCGGCGTGGACAAGGCCCGCTTCAAGCGGCAGGTGCTGCCGGGTGACCAGTTGCATCTGGAAGCAACCCTGGTCAAATGCCGGCGCGGTATCTGGGTATTCAGCACGGAAGCCAAGGTGGAAGGGAAACTGGTTGCCAGTGCCGAGATCATGTGTACAGCGAGGGAACTTTGATCCATCCTTCCGCCCTTGTCGACGAGGATGCCCGAATTGGCGAAGGTGTCCGTATCGGTCCGTTCAGCATCATCGGTCCTGGTGTGGAAATCGGGGATGGCTGCGATATTGCCTCCCATGTGGTGATCAGCCGCAACACCCGTCTGGGAAAGAACAACAGGGTGTATCAGTACGCTTCTGTTGGCGAAGACCCCCAGGACAAGAAATACGCGGGAGAAGAGACCTGGCTGGAAATCGGCGATGACAATGTCATCCGGGAATTTGCCACCATCAACCGGGGCACGGCCCAAGACAAGGGCGCTACCCGCATCGGCAATGACAATCTGCTCATGGCATACACCCATGTTGCCCATGACTGTGTACTGGGTGACCATACCATACTGGCAAATGCCGCATCCCTGGGTGGACATGTACAGATACAGGACTGGGCCATCCTCGGTGGTTTTTCCATGGTGCATCAGTTCACGCGCATCGGAGCGCACAGCTTCGCTGCCATGGGCAGCGCCATCGGCAAGGATGTGCCACCTTTTGTCATGGTATCCGGCAGCCCTGCGGAGCCCCGCGGCATCAATGCCGAGGGCCTCAAACGGCGGGGATTCGATGCGACCGCCATCAAGTTGCTCAAGGATGCCTATCGCATTCTGTACCGTTCCGGCATCCGTCTGGAAGAGGCTCAGCAAAAGATCGAGGCGCTTTGCGCCGGACAGTCCCGCCTGGGCATTCTGCCTGAATTTCTGCGCAACCCCGCCCGCAGCATCATCCGTTAATGCGCATTGGCATCGTTGCAGCTGAGCCTTCCGGAGATCAGCTTGCCGCCGGTCTGATGCGTGAGCTGCAAAAGCAGCATCCCCAGGTGATTTTCGAAGGTATCGGCGGTCCGCAGATGACAGCACTGGGTTTGCAGGGCTGGTTTCCCATGGAACGGTTGTCTGTGATGGGGCTGGTAGAGGTGCTGGGACGCCTTCCCGAACTGCTGAAGATACGCAAGACACTGATTCGGCGCTGGAAGCGGCAGCCGCCTGATCTTTTCATTGGCGTGGATGCGCCAGATTTCAATCTGAAGCTCGAAACCGCGCTCAAGACAGGTGGTGTTCCCACGGTTCACTATGTCAGTCCCACCGTCTGGGCATGGCGGCAGAAGCGGATACACAAGATCCGCGCTGCCGCAGATCTTGTGCTGAGTATCTTTCCCTTCGAGCAGGACTTCCTGGCAAGACACGGGGTCCCCTGCACCTATGTGGGGCATCCACTGGCACATCGTTATCCTCTGCAGCCGGACAAAAAGACTGCCCGCGAGCAGCTGGGTCTTTCACCGGATGTTCCTGTCCTGGCGCTGCTTCCCGGCAGCCGGGGAGGGGAGGTTCAGCGGCTTGCTCGGCCCTTCCTGCAGACGGCTGCGGCCTGTGCCCGCCGGCTCGATGGGCTGAAAGTGGTTTCCCCCCTGGCTACCGACAGGACCGAAGCTGCCTTCCGGCAGGCCTGTGAGGAATTCACACCGGAGCTGGACATCATGCTTACGCGCAACAATACCGCCCAGGTACTCACGGCGGCGGATGTGGTGCTGGTGGCTTCGGGAACGGCAACTTTCGAAGCCTTGCTCTGCAAACGGCCCATGGTCGTGGGCTACAAGGTGAATCCGCTGACCTACCGCATCATCATGGGGCTGGGCATGCTCAGGATCGAGCATGTGGCCATGGCCAATCTGCTCAGCGAAGCACCCCTGGCGCCTGAATTCATCCAGCAGGCCTGTGAACCCGAAAAACTGCTGCCAGCTGTCCTGAATTTTTTCGGTGACGCTCCACTCGTGCAGGGAATTGTCAGGGAATACACCCGGACACATGAATCCCTGATCATGGAAACCGACACGCTGGCGGCAGGGGCTGTCCTGAATCTCTGGCGGGAAAGAAGCAATGACTGAGCTGATCTGTGGTGTGGATGAAGTGGGAAGAGGGCCTCTGGCGGGGCCTGTGGTGGCCGCAGCAGTCATTCTCGATCCACGAAATCCCATCGATGGCCTGAACGATTCAAAAAAGCTTTCGGAGAAACGCCGCGAAAGGCTCTATGTGGAAATCCACGAAAGAGCCCTGGCCTTTGCCGTTGGGCGTGCGGAAGTCGAGGAGATCGATGCCATCAATATCCTTCAGGCTTCCCTGCTTGCCATGAAACGGGCGGTGGAGGGATTGTCCCTGGCGCCTGGTCATGTACTGGTGGATGGCAACAGGCTGCCACAGTTGTCCTGCAGTGCAGAAGCCATCATCGGGGGAGATGGCAGCGAGCCCTGTATCAGCGCGGCGTCTATCATCGCGAAAGTGACGCGCGACCGTGAAATGGTCGCCCTCGACGGCGTCTATCCGGGTTATGGATTTGCACGCCACAAGGGCTATCCCACGAAAATCCACCTCCAGGCGCTGCAGGAACAGGGCATCACAAAAATTCACCGGCGCAGCTTTGGCCCGGTAAAACGCTTGCTGCTGACGGCCGGTGGCACTAT
>DRLF01000379.1 GCA_011051425.1 Thiolapillus brandeum
ATAGCGCACGATGTTTCCTTCCTGGTCCTTGATGGGAGAGATGGAGGTTTCTATCCAGTAAGGCGTGCCGTTCTTGTGCAGATTCTGGAAGGTGCCTTGCCAAACCTGCCCCGAGGTGAGCGTCTGCCACAAATGCTTGAAAAAGCGGGCGCTGTGCGCGCCGGATGCAAAGATGCTCGGGTTGCGTCCAATGAGCTCCTCGCGGCTGTAGCCCGTCAGTTTTCCGGTGGCCGGGTTGCAATCGACAATGTTGGCGTTGACATCGGTAACGATGATGGACTCCTGGGAATGGGCGAACACCGTTGCCGCCAGGTTGGCGCGCTCCTGTGAGCGCTTTTGCTCGGTGATGTCTTCGGCAATGCCATCGATGGATATGAGTTTGCCCTGGGCGTCACGCACGGGGTGGGAGGAAACGCGCAGGGTGCGTTCGGCACCGGAGGAGTGAATGAAGCGCATCTCGAACTGCAGGAAATCGGCCTTTCCCTTCATGCGCAGGGTGATATAGTCCTTGGCTTTCTTCAGATCCTGCGGCAGCCAGTTGGCCAGGTCCATCCATCGTTTTCCGATGACATCTTCCCGCCGCAGACCGAACACATTGCTGACACCGTCGGACACGAAGGTGACCTCACCGTCCATGCCCCGATGACTGTAGATGATGAATTTCTCGCCCACGTTGTCCACCAGCCGCTGGTACTTGGCCTGGCTGGCCTGCAGTTTCCGTGAGGCTTCCACGCGTTCGGTAACGTCCATGTGGGTGCCGAACATCCACATGGGGGAGCCGTCGTCCTCCCAGTGTGTCACCTTGCCGCGGGAATGCACCCAGACCCAGTGCCCGTCCTTGTGACGCATGCGGTAATCGGCTTCGAAAGTCTCGCTTTTTCCGCTGAAGTGCTGCTGCAACAGCTGCTGGGCCTTTTTCAGGTCTTCGGGGTGGGTCAGGCCGGTCCAGGTCTCGATGCTGATGGGAGAGAGTTCCGCAAGCCGGTAACCCACGATTTCCGCCCAGCGCTCGTTGAAAATGACGTAGCCAGTGCGGATGTTCCATTTCCAGGTGCCGGCCCGGGTGGCCTCGATGATCTGTTCGAAATGGCTGGCCGAATCTTCAGCCAGCAGGCGCTGGGAGTGCAGCTGCCGGTTGCGCGTCACCAGCAGCTGCAGCAGCACCAGAATGATAATAATTGCCAGCAGGGATATCATCCCGGCGATCTCGTGCTGCTCCCAGACGTCTTTCAGGGTGATGGTGGGTGCCAGGTCATAGGGCGGCAGCTCCAGCGCGCGAATGATCTGCTCAACGGAGCGGTAGTCGGCAGGGGGCGAAAACCCGGCGATGGCGGCGGTGATGGCGACAGGGTGATCGGAAGACAGGGTGAACAGGTGCTTGGTGAGGGCGTTTGTCTGTTCCTGGCTGACATGGGGAAGCGCCACTACCGGCCACTGGGGATAAAGGCGGGTGGACACTGCGTAGGGAAAGCCCGGGTGATCCTTCTGGCCGATGACCCTGAGGCCGTTCCCGGCTTTCCCGGCACTGGACACAAAATCGTGGAACACCCGGGCGGGGAGGAAGCCGATGTCCACATTCCCCGAGCGCACGGCGTCGATGACGTCCTGGTAGCTGCCGGTTTCCACGAGATGGGCGTCCCTGGGCAGCAGCACCCCGGCCTGCAGCAGCTCATAGGCCTGGGCCTCGTAGCCGCTCAGATGCTTGGTGCCTGCTACCGCAATCCACTTGCCACGAACATCCTCCAGCTGATTGATATCATCCCTTTGTCCCAGGGTAAATATGACGCCACCGCTGCGGTGTATGGTTTGACTGTCCTCCGTTTGGCGGACGATGGTGGCCACCGGCTCCTGGATGTTGTAGCGCTCGCGCAGCAGGATGTAGTGCCCCGGGTTGGTAATGATGAAATCCAGCTCGTTGCTGGCCAGGGCGTCTTCCACGTCGTGAAGGTTGATGGGCTTGAGGCGGATGCTGTAGTCCGGGATGTTGGCGTTCAGATAGTCCACTAACGGCTGACAGCAGGCCCGCATTTCATCAGGGGAAAAATAGGTGAACAGGCCCAGGATCAGCTGGGGCTTGCGTTGGGCGTCTTCCAGCGGTGCGGCTTGCAGGCAGCCGGTGAGCAGGAAGCAGGCAGCGAGCAACATAATCCAGCTGCCCGGTCTTGCGGACAGGCCGGCGTTCAGGCGGTGCTGTTTTGACGGTCGAGTTCGCACAGTGGCAGTAATCCTTTCTCGATTCATTCAGGCATGGCCTCGCCCGGCCGCTTCAATGAACCGGGCATGGGACACAGCCCTTGCCCTTAAACGGGGAATCTGGGGCTGTTGTCATTCCGCTGGAGAAACCGGGCGTTTCTTCCCGGCGGGGTCCCTTGTTGTTTTATATGCTTCTTCCATACTTGTGGGACAGCCAATACCGGATCGTCATGTTATAAGGGGGGCGGGAAGCTTCATAGATGAGATAATTGGCATATATCGGGTATGTATTGTACCCGATTGGCCATTTGCCCCAGAGATTTGGGAGGCGATCGTCTGTCTGACCCAGCCTGACCGGGTGTTGTGGATGGTCGGGGCCGGAGTCGAACGGGGAGGATGTCGGGAAGATCCGATGCCATGGAACAGTTTGATCCCGTTCCTTGTGACAGTTTGGGTGGCATTTGACTCCGACGCCTTATGTAGCCCGGAGAATTGCGCTTTTTCACGGCCAGCGCCCGCAGCCTGCGCTATCATCATGCTTCTTTTGTATTTTCCCGTGGGCGACCCATGAGCCTGGTAATCCGACTGCTGTTGCCGAGCTTGCTGCTGGCGGCTGTGGCGGCAGCGGCAAGCACCGACAAGAACGGCATACACTGGTATTCCGGCAGTGTCGATGAAGCCTTTGCCGAAGCCCGGCAGCAGCAAAAACCCGTGTTCCTGTATTGGGGC
>DRLF01000380.1 GCA_011051425.1 Thiolapillus brandeum
CCCGCCATTGTCACAAATATCGGCGAGAAAGACGCCGAGGTCTATCTTGGCAAGGGGCAGACAGCAAGAATCGGCTGGGACGGGCTGAGCTGGGCACGCCCCTATGAGGACGAAAGCCACCGCGGAGCAAAACCGAAAACGGCGGCAGACATTTTAAAGAAGGGCGACCTCATCCGCATACAGGAACAGCAGGACAAAGAAGGCAACAGCTACTGGCGGCTGGCCCAGATACCTGCAGTCAGCGGCGCACTGGTATCTCTGGACCCCACAAACGGGGCCATCAACGCACTGGTCGGCGGCTATGATTTCTACAGCAGCAAATTCAACCGGGCTATTCAGGCCAAACGACAGCCGGGATCAGGGTTCAAACCCGTCATCTATTCCGCGGCACTCGAAGCCGGCTACACAGCTGCCAGCATCATCAATGATGCGCCTGTGATCATGGAAGCCAATGGCGATGACGATACCTGGCGCCCCGAAAACTACAGCGGCAAGTTCTATGGTCCCACCCGGCTGCGCTGGGCACTGACCAAATCCCGCAACCTGGTGTCCATTCGCCTGCTGCGCGCAATGGGCATTTCCCACGCACTCGAACATGCCCGGCGTTTTGGCTTCGACCCCGACAGCCTTCCCCACAGCCTTTCCCTGGCGCTGGGAAGCGGAGAAGTGACGCCACTGCAGATGGCACGCGCATACGCGGTCCTGGCAAACGGGGGCTTTCTGATTGAACCCTGGTTCATCCAGCGTATTGAAAGAAACGGGGAAGTGCTTTTTGAAGCTGACCCACTGGTGGTGGGCTGCAACCAGGACACTGAGGAGGAAACCCGCCAGCCCGGGGAAGCTGTTTCCTGCCGCGCGGCACCACGTACACTGTCCGAGGAAAACCGCTACATCATGTATTCCATGATGCAGGATGTCATCAATCGCGGCACGGGCGTACGCGCCCGGGTACTCAAGCGCAACGACCTGGCTGGCAAAACAGGTACAACCAACGAGCAGCGTGACGCCTGGTTCACCGGCTACAACCAGCATATCGTCACAACCGTCTGGACCGGTTTTGATGACAACAGCAAGCTGGGCAAAGGCGAAGTGGGCGGACGTGTTGCCCTGCCCGCCTGGATCGCCTTCATGAAGGTGGCACTGGAAGACATTCCAGATGAGCCGCCGGAGATGCCATCGACACTGGTTACCGTGCGCATCGACAAGAACACCGGCCTGCAGGTCTCCGGCAATACCGCTGACACCATGTTCGAGATCTTCCGTCCGGGCAACGAACCACCTGTCTCAGAAGAGGAAGAGACGACCTCCCGCGATCCCGCCACAACTGACGGCCAGGAAAGCCCCGGAAGCAGCGTCAGGCCGGACGACCTGTTCTAGGAGTCTGTCGGGTTTAACACTATTTGGCTGCAAATGGTCAAACCCGACCGACTCCCAGCCAGGAAAATTTATGGAATTTCCAGACTGGCTCCGGCGCTCAGCTCCGCTCGTCCATCGGCACATAAGCCCTTTTGGGCGCACCATCATAGATTTGCCGTGGACGACCGATGCGGAACTGAGGATCTGAGACCATCTCGGTCCAGTGCGCCACCCAGCCCACAGTCCTGGCAATGGCAAACATCACGGTGAACATGTTGTCGGGAATCCCCAGAGCGCGATAGATGATACCCGAATAGAAATCAACGTTCGGATAGAGCTTGCGCTCCACGAAATACTCGTCACTGGTGGCAATCTCCTCCAGCTTCAGCGCCAACTCAAACAGGGGGTTGTTGCTGTCGGCCAGTTTTTCCAGCACCTGATGACAGACCTCGCGAATGATGCGCGCCCGCGGATCATAGTTCTTGTACACCCGATGACCAAAACCCATGAGCCTGTAGGAATCATCCTTGTCCTTGGCGCGCGCAATATACTTGTCGATATTCCTGACACTGCCCATTTCCTCGAGCATGGTCAGCACGGCTTCATTGGCGCCACCGTGTGCCGGCCCCCACAGGGAAGTGATACCGGCAGCCACACAGGCAAACGGATTGGCACCCGAACTGCCCGCCAGACGCACAGTCGAGGTGGATGCATTCTGCTCATGATCAGCATGCAGGATGAACAGCAGATCCAGCGCCCGTTCCGCCAGGGGATCAACCTCATATGCGTCACAGGGCGTTCCCTTGAGCATGTGCATAAAGTTGGCGGAATAACTCAGGTCGTTGCGCGGGTACATCACCGGCTCGCCGATATTGTGCTTATGACAGGCTGCCGCGATAGTGGGAATCTTGGCGATCAGGCGATGGGCGCAGATATCGCGGTGCCGGGAATCGAAGATATCCAGGGAATCATGATAGAAGCCCGCCAGTGAACCCACCACACCCACCATCATCGCCATGGGATGAGCATCGTAATGATAGCCTTCGAAAAAACGCAGCAATGCTTCATTCACCATGGTGTGGTGCGTAATGATGCGATTGAAATCCGACAGCTGGCCCGCATCGGGCAGTTCACCATACAACAGCAGGTAGGCCACCTCGACAAAGGTGCTTTTCGACGCGAGCTCTTCGATAGGGTAACCCCGGTAGCGAAGAATACCCTCGTCACCATCGATATAGGTGATGGAGCTGTGACAGCTGGCTGTAGAGACAAAACCCGGATCATAGGTGAACACACCGGCATCACCGTACAACCGCGTGATATCGATGGCATCCGGTCCTTCCGTCCCCGAAATTACATCGAATTCATGGGCCGCACCGGAAGGCTCAAGAATAAGTTTTGCTTTCTTGTCAGACATTACACGACTCCAAATCTCGGTTGTTTTTTTTCTTGACCCAAATGAAGGGCTTCAGTCTCTCAGCCTGTTGATATCCTGACTGACCGCCGCAGCGGAACGCTTGAATGAGGACATCTCGTCCGGGTTCAGATCCAGCTCTACCACCTCGGCCAGACCTTTTTCATTCAGCACGCAGGGCACACCCATGGCAATATCCGCCTGGCCGTATTCACCCTGAAGAATGGCCACACAGGGCAGCAGGCGCTTGCGGTTGTGACTGATGGCATCCACCATGGCCGCCACGGAAGCGCCGGGAGCATCATAGGCACTGGAGTTTTTTCTCAGCGCCAGAATCTCTGCTCCGCCTTCCCGCGTACGCTGAATTATATCCTGTATTCGGGCTTCACTGATAAAATGACTGATCGGCACCCCGTTGATCGTGCAGAAACGGGGTACGGGTACCATGCTGTCGCCATGACCGCCGAGCACCAGCGTCGTGATATCCCGGCTGGAAAATCCGGTTTCCATGGCAAGAAATGCCGCCATGCGCGAAGCATCCAGTACACCGGCCTGTCCGAACACCCGCTCCCGCCCCCAGCCCGTACGCTGCCATACCCGCCAGGTAAGCACATCCACCGGATTGCTGACGACCAAAATCATGGCATTTGGCGAATATTGCAGAATATTATCGACGATGCCATCAATTATCGACACGTTTGTATCCAGAACGTCTGATCGGGACATGCCCGGCTTGCGTGGAATGCCGGCAGTAATCACCACCAGATCGGCATCTTCCAGATCGGCCGGGTCATTGCTGCCTGCAACGAGAGTATCGAAGTTGAAAAAGGGCGACGTCTGGAGAATATCCAGCGCCACACCCTGGGGAGCGTCCTCGCGAATGTCGATGAGCACCACTTCCCGGCAGATTTCCTGCTCGGCAAGGATCTGGGCAGTGGTCTCCCCCACACGGCCTGCCCCCATAATCACAACCTTATTCATTTATTATTCTCCTGCTATCGAATCTGCTTATAAAGCATAGCAGGAGAAAAATGAAGCTGCTCAGGAAATGCTTTCCATGGGGGGGTAGTGTTCCGGCCAGCCGGCCTTTGCCACACCGGTTTCGATGGCCGCTCTGGCCACTGCAGGCGGAATCACATCCCTCAGCCGCGCATCGAGTGGCTTGGGCAGTATATAGTTCGTACCGGAGCTGAGCTCCTCAAGACCGTATGCCGACAGGACTTCCTGGGGAACAGGCTCATGGGTCAGGTTTTTCAGCGCATTGACTGCCGCAATCTGCATGGCCTCATTGATGCAGCACGCTCGAACATCCAGCGCTCCGCGGAAAATGAAGGGAAAGCCCAGCACGTTGTTGACCTGGTTTGGATAATCCGACCGGCCCGTAGCCATGATCATGTCATTCCGCACCTGATTGGCAATTTCCGGACGAATTTCAGGCACAGGATTGGACAGAGCAAACACCACCGGACGCTCCGCCATGGACGCCAGCATTTCTGGCGTCACCAGATCGGGACCCGAGACGCCGATGAATACATCCGCCCCGTGCATTGCCTCGGCCAGTGTGCGCTTGTCCGTGTCTGCCGCCACACTGAACTTGAAGGGATTGAGGTTCTCACGCCCAGCATGGATGACACCCTGGCGATCCAGCACCAGAATGCTGTTGCGGTGGGCACCCATGGTACACAGCAAG
>DRLF01000381.1 GCA_011051425.1 Thiolapillus brandeum
GGTGCATCTCGGGAGAAACATGAATGTTGTCCAACAGCCTGTCCGTATCCACATGGGAAGCAACGAATTCCATGGTGTGCTCGATGCGCGCCCTGTCGTTCCGCGGCAGTCCCACATCCATGCGCGCCACCCTGTTGGCCGTGGTATAGGTGTTCCAGGGGGTGGAGAGCAATGCCAGGCCGGAGTCGAAAGCCGTGGCGCAGAGCCTGCGCACGCCTTCATCCGGCTGCAGCCCACCGGTCAGCAGTACACCGGCCAGGTCGCTGCCGTTGCGTTCCGCCAGCGCGCAGGCCAGCAGAATGTCTTCCCTGTCACCCGGCACGATAACCAGCGCACCCGGTTCCAAACCATACAGCATGTTCGGCACGGTTCTCGCCACCATGAGGATATGCCGCACCCGGCGATGCCCCATGTGCCCTGCCTCCAGCACATCCAGCCTCAGCGATGTGACCACGTCAGCCACCCTTGGCGCGATCAGTTTCGTTTGCCAGGGAATACAACCGATCAGAGGGATTTCCTCCACCAGCGCCGGCAGGCTGTCGACATAGTCGCCACAGTTTCTCAGCGAGGCATGCACAGCGTGTGCCGAAGCCACCTGCAGACGCTCCACTTCCGGTGCGCCCACCTTGTTGAGAATACAACCCAGAACAGGCACATGACGCTTTTCGAAAGCACGGGCGACCAGCCCCAGGTGTCGGGCCAGCCGTTCCGGCGTTTCACCCGCCGGCGCCGCCACGAAAATCACCTGGGCACCCAGGTTTCTGGCAAGCGCCGCATTCACCGGACCGGCATAATCACCGGCGTTGTCGGGCGCCACGCCCTCGATGAGCTCTATGTCCACATCATCGGCAACAGCCTGCTGGAAACCGATTACCCGTTCCATCAGACCGTCCTCGCCATCATCGTCCAGCAGACGGTGGGCTTCGGACAGACTGATAGGATCAGGATGGTCGAGGCCAAGCACCTCGCGGGCAATGCCGATGGTGCGGTCTTCATTGCCGTCTTCCACCGGGCTGATGGGTTTCATCAGCCCCACCCGAGCACCCGTGCGTTCCAGCCCGTGATAGATACCCAGCAGCACGGATGTGATGCCTGCACGGCGTGATATGGGCGCCAGCAATATACGGTTCATGGTGATTCTCCTGCTATCAGCGATACGGCGCCCCGCGCCAGCATGACCTCCTCATCGGTGGGTATGACGCGCACATCGGGCGCATTTTTTGGTGATATCCGCCCATCACTGTCTTCGCCATGCACCTCGTTTTTCTGTTTATCCAGGACAAAGCCCAGCGGCTCCAGCCAGGCCAGGGTGCGTTTCCGGACCAGCACGCTGTTTTCACCGATGCCGCCGGAAAACACCAGTGCATCCAGTGGTGCACAGGATACTGTCAGCGCGGCAACAGATTTTGCCAGGCGGAAGCAGAACACTTCGATGGCAAGTTCCGCCTGCCGATTGCCGGTCCGGGCCGATTCCTCCAGGGTACGCATGTCATTGCTCAGCCCCGAAAGCCCCAGCAATCCGCTCTGGTGGTTGAGCAGTTCATCCGTCTCTTCCGGGCTATAGCCCATGTGTTCGAGCAAATGCAGGATCAGCCCGGGATCGAGATCGCCACTGCGCGTCCCCATGACCAGGCCTTCCAGGGGCGTCAGCCCCATAGTGGTATCCACGGAACGCCCCCGGCGGATGGCACAGGCGCTGCAGCCATTGCCCAAGTGTACCGTCAGCAGGTTCGTTTTTTCAACAGCTTGCCCCAGGCGTCTGGCTGCCTCCAGCATGAGATAGTGGTGGCTGGTGCCATGAAAACCGTAACGCCGCAGCTGCTGCTGTTCGTACAGCCCATAGGGAATGGCATAAAGGTAAGCCGTTTCGGGCAGCGTCTGGTGAAAGGCCGTGTCGAATACCACCACCTGAGGCAACCCGGGAAAATGCTTTGTGGCAGCATGAATACCCTGCAGGTTGGCAGGGTTATGCAGGGGCGCCAGCCCGGAACAGGCTTCGATTTTCTGCAACACTTCTTCATCCACCAGCACGGGGCAGTGGAAATATTCACCACCATGCACGACACGATGGGACACGGCGATGATGCGGCCGTTCAACTCCTGTTCAGCAGCAAGATGTGTAGCGAAGACCTCGAAAGCCTGTCCATGGTCGGCATCTGACAGACCAATGCGGGTTTCTCCCATCTCCTGTGATCGGATTTCCATGCTGGCCTTGGGAGTGAACAGGCGTTCGGCCAGCGCTTCGATGACACGCTCGCCGCTTTTTGACTCCACCACCGCCAGCTTGAGCGAAGACGATCCGCAGTTGACGACCAGCACAAGAGAACTGTTCAAGATCAAACACTCCGTAGTACAGATTTCCCGGAAAATCAGTGTGCCACGAGTATGCCACGATCAGCAATCCAGGCATTGCGTAACCCCGGATGCTCTCTGGGGGCTGTGTTCCCAACCCGGGCAGAAACAAGGCAACCCCTGACCCTTCCTGCTACCGGCTGTCACCACTGAATACAGCCGGTTCGCCCTGCGGAAAGGTGTCCATCTCTGACTGCAGATATCCGGCAATGGCGCCGGGTATCTTTGGTTCAAGCCCTATTCAAAATGAGAGTGCCTGCTTTTCAGTCCCAACTTGCCCCGGGCTCTTCCTGTTGAAAGGTTCTCATCTCTGGGCTGAGATGCTTGGCTGCGGTGCCGGGCATCATTTCGAAACCCAGATCAAAATGCACCAGCAGGGTTTTCAGCTCATCATAGGGTTTGCGGTCACCTTTGAGTACGGCTTTGCCACTCTTGATCTGATCATCGAAGGACACCGCCCCCATCATGGTCTGCAGCAGGTCTTCCCGGTCGATGGTGATGGTCAGATCCGCGTCATCGGCCTGAAATCCCTCGATGCTTGTCAGCGTGGCGTTACTCAGCTCCACCACAAACTTCTCATCGTTGTCGGGAGTGATGAGATTGATCTTGAATTGCTTGCCTTCCGCCTTGGCACTGTCCAGGCGAACAGAGAGGAAATCCAGCCACAGACTGGTGGTCATGGCGCGAATCATGTCGGGACCGGAAGACTTGGGCGATGCACCAGTGGGAATACCATTACGCAATTCATAGGCTGCCGCAAGAAAACTGTTACGCACACTGGGGCTTTCCTGCTGATAGCCAATCTGCTCGAACACATCGGCCAGCAGATCTTTGGCTTCGGTGTTTTTCGGTTCGGCATAAACCAGCTTGTTGAGGATCTCCTGGGCCAGGCGGTATTTGCCCGACTCGTAGAGCTCCCTGCCCTTGGCAATGATGGGCTTGGCGCCGCCCATCATTTCCACATACAGAGGTGCGGAATCTTCCGGCGAGAGAGGAATCAAAGTCGCAGGATTGCCGTCCCAGTAACCCAGGTAACGGTTGATTACCGCACGGCTGTTGTGTTCCACCGAGCCATGATAACTGCGCACCGCCCATTGCTTCTGCAGGCTCTCGGGCACTTTGTAGACATTGTGAATCTGGTTGATGGTGACACCCTGATTCGCCAGATGCAGCACGCCATTGTTCAGATTGGCATAGGTATCGCGCTGGGCACGCATGACTTCCTGCACGCGGTCGTTGCCCCAGCGTGGCCAGCTGTGGGAAGCAAACATGACTTCAGCATCCTTGCCAAACAGATAAAGTGCCTTGTTGATCTGCTTGGACCATTCCAGCGCATCACGCACCAAGGCACCACGCAGCGTATAAATATTGTGAATAGTGCCGGTGATGTTCTCGGCCGCCCAGAAGGCTTTCTTGTCCGGGAACCAGGTGTTCATTTCAGCCGGCGCTTCGGTGCCCGGTGTATTCTGGAACACCATCCTGACGCCGTCGACGGTCATTTCCTGGATATCATCTTTGATGATGACATTGGGTGGAATCAGCCCCAGATTGCCCGCCGCGGTGTTCTTGCCGATGGCCTGATCCACATGACCAAAGGGGCTGCGCGGCAACAGTACCCCGTACTGGAAGAACATGCGACGGTTCATGGCATTTCCGGCGTAGATATTTTCCGCCACTGCATGATCCATGAAGCCCACCGGCGCAATCACCTTCACCTTGCCACTGCGCACATCCGCCTCGTCGACGACACCGCGCACGCCACCGAAATGGTCAGCATGGGAGTGGGAATAGACCACTGCCACAACCGGTCGCTCACCCAGCTGTTCATTGATAAATTTGAGTGCAGCCGCCGCAGTCTCCTTGGCGGTGAGGGGGTCGAACACGATCCAGCCCGTATCGCCCTTGATAAAACTGATGTTGGCCAGATCATAGCCACGCACCTGATAGATGCCAGGTATCACCTCGTAAAGCCCATAGTTCATATTGAGGATGGCCTGACGCTGGAGCGATGGATGAATGCTGTCGAAGTCCTTCCCCTGCAGCAGCCATTCATAGCTGCCCATGTCCCAGGCGACGTTACCGGCTTCGGCCATGATCTGTTTGTACTTGGGAGCGGCGATGAAACCTTTTTTCTGCTCTTCGAAATCCCGTTTGTCCTCGAAAGGCAAAATGGAGCGCTGGTGCTGTTGAGCTTCTACCGTGTATTTTGAAGGCAGTTTGCCCTTGGTATCGAAGTGCTTGCCTTCCATGGCATTCGGGTCCGTTTTTACATCGCCCCCGCCCGCCGCGATGGCAGCACCGCCGATGAGTAAACCCAGGCTCAATGCCAGGCTCATGATTCGAATGTTTTTCATAAATATTTTTCCTGATTGTCGATAAATTTCATTGTCTGCTGATTGCAGGCAAAGCATTCCAAACAAGCCATGAAAACAGTTACAGCAGTAAGTCAGTGGTGTTACGGGTTCTTGCCTTACTGAAGAAACTGCATATTGAGGCCGAAGAAGATCTGCCAGTCAGGTTGGCCAGGACCCCGGTCAGCCACCGAGAATTGCGGCTCGAGGAACAGGTTGTACACCGTCTTTTCCTTCTTGAAGACCTTACCGATGCCGATGCCCAACGGAATGCTGTAGTTGTCGTTCTCCAGGTTGTAGGCCCAGATCCCCGTTGAACGAAGATAAGTACCACCACCCAGTTGCACCATGCCAAAGGGCTGAAAGGCCGCCACATTGACCGTATTCCGATCATCGTTTCCGGTAAAACTGTGTTGCCAGGTCAACAGATAACCGTACTGAAACACCTTGTTTTCGGCATTGAACAGCACATTGGCCAGTCCGGCGGACCATTTCTCGCTGCCCAGTGCATCCTTGGTGGCTGTAGGTGCGGATATCTGTGGACCGATGCCAAAACTGACAGCAGGATTGCCGGTATCGAACAGATAGGCAGCAAAGATATTGAAGTCACCGATTCCGGTTTCTCTGGAGCTGTCGGGTGGAGTGGGAAAACTGTTTACCGGCAGGGAAGCGCGCATCAGCCAGTTACTCTCGCCAATAGAAAACGGCTGGGCATAGCGCATCCAGAACTGGTTGGCGGATTCATCGCTTTCCGTCAGGTTGCCAATGTAATAGTTGTGCATATTGAAGGCCTTCATGTTGGCCAGAGGGTTGTTGGCCTGGGCCGCTATGTCTGCTTCACTGGACATGGCAACAGGCGGTATTGTCAATGCCAGACCAAACAATACCTTTTGTAAAAACGATTTCTTCATTTATCCACCTTTTGTATATCTGACAATACCCAGGTTTTGTCGAACAGGGGCTTTTCCGTCTCGATGGGCGCGACCAGTAGACAATCTGGTTCGCGCTGGCACCCGCGCTCAATGCCGCCTGAAACATGCGATCATAGTTGAACGCGGGCATTCCCCATATCACCGCTTGCGCGGCTCTTTGCCCGATGATCTGTTGTACATTTTCAGTACGTATATCGCTGGCCTGGCCTGAGCCGTCGGGGTAACCTGGGCGAACAATGCTGCCGCCATTCTCAATGACACTGTGTCCTTGAAGAGGAAACCGAAAATCGCATTTTTCAGTTTCCGTAGCTGGATATTGTCTCAAGCCAACCCTACACCAACAGACTCAGGTTTATCCAGTATATCCTACTGCAGCTTATTTTTGTCAAATTACGCCATCCATCCTAGCAAATCATTGTACCCGCCTATATACCATGTCCTTTACAATGAGGTAAACGCGGTACGCAAGACTGAATTTATGGCAAATCACGCCATCATGACAACCAATGAGATCATATCCTGCTTAACGGATGGTTGCGCACGAATACAATCATGAGGAAACTTCACTTGTGGGGACAAGTGGCTGGGGGAAAGCATGGCTGCAACAGGAAAAGCAGGCAAAAACC
>DRLF01000382.1 GCA_011051425.1 Thiolapillus brandeum
GACAAACTGCCGAAACGGAACTATGTGACGCGCCGGGATTTCTGGCAGCACGTAAAGCAACGCCTGCCTGTTTATATCGATCTGTTCAGGCAGGCGGAGAAAGATACGGGTATCGACTGGCGACTGCTGGCGGCCATTGGCTACCAGGAATCTCACTGGAATCCCAGAGCAGCCTCGCCTACCGGCGTGCGCGGTCTCATGATGCTGACCAAAGCCACCGCGAAACAGCAACGGATCAACAACAGGCTCGACCCGCGGCAAAGTATCATCGGCGGTGCCCGTCATCTGTTATGGATGGAAAAACGTATTCCCGAACGCATACGCGGTGATGACCTGCTGTGGTTCACCCTGGCGAGCTACAACATTGGCTACGGCCATCTGGAAGACGCCCGTATCCTCACCCAGAGGGACAATGCCGACCCGGACAGCTGGGAAGCCGTCAAGCTGCGACTACCTTTACTCAGCCACAAGAAATACTACGCCACGCTCAAACACGGCAGAGCTCGCGGCAGGGAACCGGTAAGCTATGTGGAAAACATCCGCTACTACTATCGTCTGCTGACTTACTGGGACAATGCGAAAAATGGCAGGAACTGCACGTCCGGCACGCATCAGCGACGTCTGGCCCTGAAGAACTGACGAAGTAGATCAGCACTCTGGTCCGCCATCAGGCCTCCACTGACTTCCGTCCGGTGATTGAAACGCGCATCCGAGGGCAACAGATCGAACACGCTGCCCGCAGCGCCCGTGCGCGGATCCGAGGCCCCAAAGATCACCCTGCCCACCCTGGCATGCACGATTGCGCCTGCGCACATGGGACAGGGTTCGAGGGTGACGTATAACGTGGAATCCGGCAGGCGGTAATTCTGCTGGTATTGCCCGGCATGGCGCAGAGCCATGATTTCGGCATGAGCGCTGGGATCGTGCCGGCGGATTGGCTGATTCCAGCCTTCCCCAATGATTTTCTCATCGAGTACCAGTACTGCGCCTACAGGTACCTCACCCTGGGTTTCGGCATGTCGGGCCAGCTCGAGGGCGCGTTCCATAAAACTGTTCTGTTTATTCACCTTGCCCTCGCCCACAGGAAAACGAGTAGGGGAAGACGCCCCTCATCCTGCTGAATTTCAATGTTGAATAGTAGCCAGTGTCGATATCATGTTCAATATCTACAGAAACCACCCGTTAAAGGCACTGCCCATGCGGTGTTGAAACCCCATCGGAAATATTGGCTTTTTTCTGTCTGCCCAGACTGGAAAGAATTCTCGACCCACAGTGGCTGAGCAACACCCATACTGGTGCCGGGTCAGTATCATCGGGCCTGGCCAAAACTCGACCAGCGGCTCCTAGACATTCCACTGGTAAATCTCTATTCTTGCGCAATGATCCACCCTCCCCCCTGTTCCGCGCTGGAGAACAGTTTGCCATGAATGACAAACCAGAAGAAAAAACTGATCCCATAGACTCTGCTATCCAGATCGGTCTGATGGCATTGCTCACCGGTTGGTCCATATACATTGCCTCACCTTTCATAGGCCCCATCATCTGGGGCATCATCATCGCTATCGGCAGCTATCCTCTATACAGCTGGCTGCACAAAAAGTTCGGTCTGGGCAAAAACCTGACAGCAACATTGCTTACCCTGTTGATGCTTGCCGTGCTCATCATTCCTTCCGTCATGCTGAGCGGCGCCCTGGTCGAGGAGGCCAGAGAGCTATCAGGGTATCTGCAGGAAGGAAATGAACTCAGCATTCCACCGCCTCCTGACAGGATTACCAACTGGCCCCTCGTTGGCAAGAAACTTCATGCATTCTGGGTATACGCCTCCGAAAACCCCGGGGAAGCTCTCGGTGAGATCGAACCTCAGCTGAAGACAGTCGGGAAATGGCTCCTCAGCGCTGCTGCAGGTACCGGGCTGGGCATACTGATGTTCATCTTCTCCATCATCATTGCCGGTATCTTTCTGGCTACGGCTGCGGGTGGCCGCAAAGCTGCGGTGGCCATATTCGATCGCCTCACCGGCGACCGTGGCGAGGAACTGACAGAGCTTTCCAAGTCCACGGTACGCAGTGTAGTGAACGGCATCCTGGGTATCGCCATCATCCAGACCCTGCTAGCCGGTCTGGGATTCCTTGCCATGGGTATCCCGGGTGCGGGCATTCTGGCCCTTGTCTGTCTGGTACTCGCCGTGGTGCAAATAGACATCCTGCTCATTCTCATCCCTTTGTCCATCTATGCCTTCAGTTTTGCTGGCACGGGCGCCGCCATCGCTTTCCTGGCCTGGAATATTGCCGTGGGACTGATGAACAACGTACTGAAACCTATTCTGCTGGCCCGCGGCGTAAAGGCACCGATGGCGGTCATCTTCGTGGGAGCCATTGGCGGTTTGATTGCCCATGGCCTGGTCGGCCTCTTCGTCGGCGCAGTGGTGCTGGTGCTTGCCTACACGCTGTTCATGTTGTGGCTGGATGAGAGAACCGTTCCCCAGGACGCCTGACAGATCAACCGGGCGACTGACTGCCTGTTATTGCGGCGGCGCAGCTCCCCCCTTATGGAGTTATTGCCGGGGTGATACTTTCGGATCTGCGGACCAATTCTTGGCGTAAAATTATTCCTACCCAATTGAAAAAAAGAATTCATTACTCTTATTTTCAATGAATTGTTTTATCGAAAGTAAAAATCTGCGTTCTAAGAAC
>DRLF01000383.1 GCA_011051425.1 Thiolapillus brandeum
CGGAAAATGACAGCGTACATGGCGGCTCAGATATCCAGCAGCAGGCGGCTGGGGTCTTCCAGGTTCTCCTTGATGGTGACCAGGAATTGTACCGCGTCCTTGCCGTCCACGATGCGGTGATCATAGGACAGGGCCAGGTACATCATGGGGCGGATCACCACCTCGCCGTTTTCCGCCACCGGGCGCTGGATGATGTTGTGCATGCCCAGGATGCCGCTCTGGGGCGGATTGAGTATGGGGGTGGAGAGCATGGAGCCGTACACGCCACCGTTGGAGATGGTGAAGGTGCCGCCGCTCAGTTCTTCATAGCTGAGGCTCCCGTCCTGTGCTTTCTGGCCGTACTGTTTGATCGCCTTTTCGGTATCTGCAAAAGACAGTTCGTCCGCATTGCGCAGAATAGGAACCACCAGCCCGCGTGGAGAGCCCACGGCGATGCCGATGTCGTAGTAGCCATGATAGATGATGTCCGTGCCGTCCACGCTGGCGTTGAGCAGCGGAAACTTCTTCAGGGCGTCCACGGTGGCCCTGACGAAGAAGGACATGAAACCCAGGCGTACCCCGTGTTCCTTTTCGAATGTCTCACGGTAGCGGATGCGCAGTTCGCTGACCGACTGGAGATTGACTTCATTGAAGGTCGTGAGAATGGCCGCGGTCTGCTGTGCCTGTACCAGCCTTTCAGCGATGCGGGCCCGCAAACGGCTCATGGGCACGCGCTGTTCGGCAGGTGTTTCGGCCGGGGATTCCTTGGCGCCGAGAGTGCTTGCGACGGTCTCGGCATCCGGATCCCTGATGGAGGTCTGCTTGTCCAGATAGGCCATGACGTCGGATTTCAGGATACGCCCGTCCTTGCCGGTGCCCGTGATTTTCGTCGGGTCGAGCTTCAGTTCCTTCACCAGGCGGCGTACGGCGGGAGTCAGTACGGGTTCCTGGGAACCCGCGTTGTTTTCCGGGGGGGCAGGCCGGTCTGCAGCAGGACTCGGCTTTCGTGCCGCAGGTTTTCCCGGCTCGATGACAGCCAGCACGTCATCGGCTTCGACCAGGTCGCCTTCCTGGGCCCGGATTTCCACCAGCACGCCATCGGTGGGAGACGGAACTTCCAGCACCACCTTGTCGGTTTCAAGATCGAGAAGGTTCTCGTCCCGTTGCACGGGGTCACCGGGCTTCTTGCGCCAGTTCAGTACGGTAGCATCGGTAACCGATTCCGGAAGGGTGGGTACGCGGATCTCTGTGCTCATATCAGTCTCTGGTTTATTTCAGGATCGAAACGCCCGCTCAGGGCATCGTCGATGATCTTTTTCTGTTCTTCCACGTGCACCGGATAGTAGCCGGTCGCCGGTGCAGCAGCGGCCTTGCGTCCCACGAAGAAAACCTGTTTCTTGTTGTCGCGGATGATGCGCGAGAAGCGGTGCTTGATCTGATCCCAGGCGCCCTGGTTCTGGGGTTCTTCCTGGCACCAGACGAAACTCCAGGCATTGGGGAAGCTGGCCACCATGGCATCGAAATCGGCGCGCGGGAAGGGATAGAGCTGCTCGATGCGCACCAGGGCGATATTCTCCAGCCCCCGGGCGCGGCGGGCTTCCAGCAGTTCGTAATAGATCTTGCCGCTGCACATGATCACCTGGGTGATGTTTTCCTTGTCCAGGGGATCGATTTCATCGATGACAGTGTTGAACTTTCCCCGGGTGAAGGCATCCAGGGGTGAGGTGGCCATGGGATGCCGCAGCAGGCTTTTCGGTGTCATCACCACCAGGGGGCGCCTGTAGGGACGCAGCGCCTGGCGGCGCAGCAGGTGGAACATCTGTGCCGGTGTGCTGGGTATGCACACCTGAATGTTCTGTTCCGCGCAGAGTTGCATGTAGCGCTCGATACGCGCCGAGGAGTGTTCCGGGCCCTGGCCTTCGTAGCCGTGTGGCAGCAGCATGGTCAGTCCGCAGAGCAGACCCCATTTCGAACCTGCAGAGGCAATGAACTGGTCGATGACCACCTGGGCGCCATTGGCGAAATCACCGAACTGGGCTTCCCAGATGGTGAGGGTGCGGGGTTCAGCGGTCGCGTAGCCGTATTCGAAAGCCAGCACGGCCTCTTCGGACAGCAGGGAATCGATGATGTCGAAAGAAGCCTTCCCCGGCGCGATATGCTGCAGCGGGATCAGCTCTTCACCGCGTTCCTGGTCCACCAGCATGGCGTGGCGATGGAAGAAGGTGCCGCGACGGCAATCCTGGCCAGACAGTCGCACCGCATGACCTTCGTCCAGCAGGGCCGCGTACGCCAGGTTTTCGGCGAAACCCCAGTCGGCCAGCTGCTCGCCCAGCATCATGCGTTCACGGTCTTCCATGATGCGTTGAACGCGGGGATGGAGCTTGAAGCCGTCGGGAATGTCCAGCAGTTCCTGATACAGCCGGGTAATGCTTTCCGCAGGGATGGTTGTGTCCACCGGATGATCCCAGGCGATGCGGTGATAGGGGTGCCAGTCCACGCGATAGGGATTGTTGATTTCGCACAATACCGGCCGGCTGACGATTTCCCCTTTGTCCAGCTCCTCGCGATAGTGTTCGATCATGTGCTCTGCCTGTTCCGGTGTGACCACGCCTTCAGCCAGCAGCCGTTCCGCGTAAAGGGTGCGGGTCGTACGATGCATGCGGATCTTCTGGTACATCAGGGGCTGGGTGACGGCGGGTTCGTCGGCTTCGTTGTGTCCCTGCCGTCGGTAACAGACCAGGTCGATGACCACGTCCTTGTGGAAATGATTGCGGTAGTCCAGGGCCAGGCGGGTGACGAAGATGACGGCTTCAGGGTCGTCGCCGTTCACATGGAAGATGGGAGCCTGCACCATTTTGGCCACGTCGGTGCAATAGGTGGTGGAACGGCTGTCGAAAGGATCGCTGGTGGTGAAGCCGATCTGGTTGTTGATGACGATGTGTAGCGTGCCGCCGGTGCCGAAGCCGCGTGCCTGGGACATATTCAGGGTTTCCATGACCACGCCCTGGCCGGCGAAAGCGGCATCACCATGCAGGACGATGGGCAGCACCTTGTCCCCGACGGGATCGCCATGACGTTTCTGCCGGGCGCGTACCGAGCCCTCGATGACCGGGCCGATGATTTCCAGGTGGGAAGGGTTGAAACCCAGGGCCACGTGGATCAGCCCGCCGGCAGTCTCGATGCTGCTGGAGAACCCCTTGTGGTACTTGACGTCCCCGGATGTCATCACGCCGTGGTTCTTGCGGGTGCCCTGGAATTCGTCGTAGATCTCGGCCGGTGGTTTGCCAATGATGTTGGTCAGGACATTCAGGCGGCCACGGTGGGCCATGCCGATAACTGCTTCCTCGATGCCATCTCGTCCGGCCCGTTGTATGAGTTCGTCCAGCAGGGGAATCAGTGATTCGCCGCCCTCCAGGGAAAAGCGTTTCTGGCCCACGTAGCGGGTATGCAGATATTTTTCCAGGCCTTCGGCGGCGGTGAGCATGCGCAGGATCCAGCGCTTGTCGCCTTCGGACAGCTCCGGGCGGGTGCGGTAGGTTTCAAGACGCTGCTGTATCCAGCGCTTTTCCACCGTGTCGGTGATGTGCATGTATTCCGAGCCGACGGTGCCCGTGTACACCTTCTGCACCAGCTCCAGTATTTCCCGCAGGGGCAGGCTTTCCGGGGCGAACAGGGAACCGGTATTGAATACGCGGTCCAGGTCGTCTTCCGTCAGGTTGTGATAGGCAAGAGTCAGCTCGGGCAGGTGAGGTTTGTCGTGCAGATGCAGAGGATCGAGATCGGCCAGCTGATGTCCCCGGATGCGATAGGCGTTGATAAGCCTCAGTACCGATGCCTGCCGGGCGGCGGCCTGGGCGGCGAGAGTGTCGTCGCAACCCGGATGGTTCGATGAGCGGGTTCTGGCCATGCGCCTGAAATGCTGCTGGATGCGCTGGTGGGACAGTTCCTCACCGCCATGGCCGTTGACTTTCGGCAGTTTCTCGAACTCCAGCCGCCAGTTTTCCGCTACACTGTTGGGGTCTTGCAGCCAGGCTTCGTAGAGATTTTCAATAAAGGGAGCATTCCCGTCATAGAAAGGCGAGGATTTGCGCAATAATTCCAGTAGCTCAGACATGTTAGGATATTTGCCCTAAATTGGCTGCAAAAAAGAGATAAAACAATGCTTGGGTTTTAAGAAAGTCTAGCACAAGATATTGGTTGTTAAATGAAATTATTAAAATAATACGATCATCATAAACTGGCAAGGTTGATGAAAATACTGTTATTCATATCACTGCTTCCCGTTATTACGTCTGCCTGGTCCGCATCGCCGGGTACACCCAAGCGCGGCAATTGTGACAAACCCATGCCCGAGACCGATCTGCGTCACTGCTCCTTTGCAGGTAAGCGTATCGACGGTCTGGATATTCAGGGTGCGGTGCTGAACGGTGTGGATTTTTCAAATGCACGGCTGAACGGTTGCAATCTTTCCGGCGCGAGCCTCAAGGAAGCCAATCTGAAATGGGCTTTTCTGACGGACTGCACCATTCGCAAAGCGGATTTTCTGGAGGCCGAACTGTTCCATACGACTTTCGACGGCAGTGTCCTCGATGGCAG
>DRLF01000384.1 GCA_011051425.1 Thiolapillus brandeum
GTCATGTGTGTGACAGTTGGGTGGATTTCGGGTCGCCGCCCCGGGCGACGCTCATGAAAGCATGTTTGGATGGCCTGTCTTGTACCATCGGGAATATAATGATTTCCCACGGCGCGGCTTCAACCCTACAAATCAGGTCATTACAACAAAACATGCAGACTCAGCCAGAATTCCTTTTACTTCGCCAGCACCTCGAACAGGTTATCGTCGGCCAGTCCCGGTTGCTCGACCGCCTCATGATTGCACTGCTCACCGGTGGACACGTGCTGCTGGAAAGTGCTCCCGGCCTTGCGAAGACCACGGCGGTAAAGGCATTGGCCAGCGGCGTGCATGCACATTTTCAGCGCATTCAGTTCACGCCGGACCTGATGCCGGCGGATATTACCGGCAGCGATGTGTTCGATCCCAAGAGCGGCGATTTCCGTTTCGTACAGGGTCCGCTTTTCCACGAGATCATCCTGGCGGACGAGATCAACAGGGCGCCACCGAAAGTGCAGTCCGCCCTGCTGGAGGCCATGGAAGAGCACCAAGTCACCATCAGCGGCAAGTCCCATGCCCTGCCGGACCTGTTCATCGTTCTGGCAACGCAAAACCCGCTGGAACAGTCCGGCACTTACCCGCTGCCAGAGGCGCAGCTGGACCGTTTCCTGCTGCACGTCGTTATCGGTTATCCGGATGAAGAGCAGGAATTGCAGATTCTCAACCTGGATCGCCACCGGCATTTCGGGGAGGACAGGCCTGAAGCTCATACGCGCATGACGCCTGCAACTGTACTGGCCGCAAGGCGCGAGGTGGCAGAGATTCATATCGAGGAAGACCTGCAGCGCTATGTCGTCCGTATCGTGAACGCCACCCGTGATCCCGGTAAGTGGCTGCCTGAATGGCAGGACGCCATTCGTTTCGGCGCATCGCCCCGCGCAAGCCTGGCACTGGTGCGCGCCGCCAGCGCCCATGCCTATCTGCAGGAACGTGACTACGTGATTCCCGACGACATCATCGAAATGGCCGGTGACGTGCTGCGCCACCGCATCATTCCCGGTTTCAGCGCCAGAAGCCAGCAGCTGGGCAGTGATGACCTGATCAGGGGCATCCTGGACAGCATCCCGGTTCCCTGAGCCATGTTCCCTGTCGAATCCCTGTTCAAGACACTGTCGGGCTGTTTCGGCCACCGGCGCCCGGACAAACCGGATGACAGCCAGGCAGCCCTGCTGGATGAAATGCAACTGCGCCGTTTGGCGCTGTATGCCCGGTCCCTGCCTGACTCTCTGTTCGAATTCGGGCGCCAGTCAGCTCATCCGCAGCTTGGAGACATTCCCTCCTGTTATCGCGGGCGAGGTTCCGAGTTCGAGGAAAACCGTAACTACCAGGCGGGGGACGAGCAGCGCATGATCAACTGGCGTCTGTATGCCCGCAGCGGAGATCTTTACACCAAGGTATTCCGCGAGGAGCGGCGTCCCCAGGTGTTCCTGCTCCTCGACAGGCGCGCCGCCATGCGCTTTGCAACCCGCCGGCAGCTCAAGGTGACCCTGGCGGCCGGCATCGGCGCCTGCTATTGCTACCAGGCGGTTCACCAGGCTTTGCCCGTGGGCGGGATGCTACTTGGCCGAAGCATCGAATGGTTCGAACCTGCCGTTACCGAGATTTCAGCACAGCATTTCGTCCAGGCGCTGAACCAACCCTGTCCGCCAGTGGATTTCGGTCAGGCACAATCCGGTCTGGAGGCAGCGCTGCAACAACTGCTGCAGCGTCTCCCGGAGGGGAGCTTTGTGCTTCTGCTCAGTGATTTCCTGGATCTCGACACCGATGCCGCCATGCCTCTTTTACAGCAGCTGTCTGCACGGTACAGCTTGCGGGCTGTTCAGGTGCTGGATCCCGTTGAGCGACAGCTGCCGCAAACGGGAGGCTTTCTCATCGAAGACGGGAGCGCGGCAGCTCCCCTGAGGATCGGTGCAGGTGATGAGATGCGGCAATACGCAACACTGTTCAGCAAAGAACAGGAAAAGCTGAGGGACTGCTTCGGCAGTTGCGGTATCGACCTCAGTACCTGCAGCACCGAAGACGACGTCATGACCTGCCTGGAGTCCAACCGTGCCACCGCCAGCACTCACTGATTCCGCCTGGGTGGATATTCTGCCCCCTGAAGCGCCGTCTCAGGCCGCAGGAGCACCGCTGCTGTGGAGTCTGACGGTGTTCCTGTTGCTGGCAGGTCTTACTGGCATTCTCTGGTACCGCCATCAGAAACAGGCACAAACCAGACTGCGCCACGTCCTCCGTGAACTGCGTTCCGGCAACAAGGACAGCAAGGCCGTATGTGCTGAGATCATGCAGTACCTGCGTGATAAACGGGTGGCGCGACACCTGAAACACTGGTTCCATGACCCGGCCTGGCAGCAGTATCTGAGCAGGCTGGAGGCGTGCCGCTACTCCGCGGAGACCATTCCGGAACACAAGGTGCAAGACCTCGTTCAGGAAGCGCTGACATGGCTGAACAGGAAGAGGCCGCCCGCCTGATGGAAGACAGCGGTCTGGCGTTTCTCCAGGGTATTCGTTTCCTGCACAGCGAATGGCTGTGGGCATGGCTGCTATCCGTGATGGTGGTGACCCTGCTGATCCGCTGTCAGTGCCTGGTGTCACTGAAGCACATACCCGCTGTTTCCGGCAGCAGGATCTATCGCCATCCCCGCTACAGGCTGCTGCATCGCTTGCATGCTCAGGAGGCAAAACAGCACAGGGCCGCCGTTTCCCTTTCGCGCTGGATGGTCTATGTCCTGCTGCTTGCCTGTTTCCACCTTGCGCTTGCACATCCCTACCGGCTGGGGCGCGAGTTACCCAAGCCTCCTGAATACCGGGACACGCTTTTTATCGTCGACACCTCCATCAGCATGATGCTGCGTGACTACCTGGTGGGCGGAGAGCGCATCGACCGTATGACCATACTCAAGGGCGTACTGACCACTTTCATCGATGGCCTGCAGGGAAACCGGATCGGGCTGATCATCTTTTCCGAACAGCCCTATACGCTGGCGCCCCTGACGGCGGACTATGCCTTGCTCAAGTCCCGCGTGCGCCGCCTGGAACCGGCTGTGCTGACCGGCAACACCACCAACCTCGGCAGGGCGCTGATCTACACGATGCAGAAGCTCAAAAGGTCGGATGCCTGGGACGCCACACAAAAACCGGCACTGATACTGATCACCGATGTCAACCGGTCACCCCGCGACCTGGATCCCGCTGCCGTGGCCACATATCTGCATGAACAGGGTTTCCGCCTGCACACCATTGGGATCGGCACTTCCAGTGATGCGGCGCAGGAGCCGGACTCCAGGGGGCTGATCTATGAACCCACCAACTTTGCCCTGCTGGAAAAAATTGCCCGGCAGGGCGGGGGACAGTTTTTCTGGGCAGACAGCGAGCGCAGCCTGCAATCGGCGATCAGGACCATTCAGCAGGGTGAGCGCCGCCAGGGAATTGCAGCGCCCCGGTATGTGACGGTTCCTCTGTACCAGTGGCCGCTTCTGACGGGGCTGGTGCTCATGATGCTGTTGCAGTGGTTTGGCGGTAGAGGGCGGGGATATGCCGGATAGTCTGTCGCTGTTCGGTTGGCGTGAACCCCTGTGGTTGTGGCTGGCATTCTACCCCTGGCTGGTCTGGGCCTGGCAGGGCATCATACGCCGGCCCCGGGGCAGTAACTATGCCGATCCACAACTGCTGCCCTGGGCCCTTACTTCCCGTCCCGACGGCAGCGAGCCACGCGCCTGGTGGCGGCAAGCGGCGTTCGCCCTGACCTGGCTGCTGTTTGCCATTGCCATGGCCGGGCCACGGCTGGTGGATGCCGATTACAGCCGCAGCACTTCCGCTGATACCGAAGTGATGGTGGTGCTGGATGTCTCCCGTTCCATGACGGCAAGGGATGTCGCTCCCAACCGCCTGGAGCGGGCCAGACTGGAACTCGAAAATCTCATCTCCCGCACGGCACATGCAAAGATCGGCCTGGTGGTCTACGCGGCACGTCCCCACCTGGTCACACCACCCACTGTCGACAAATCCGTGCTGCTCCATGACCTGCAAATACCGCGTTCCGGCCTGCTGCCCACGGAAGGATCAGGCCTGGCGGACGCCATCACTTTTGCCGCGCGTAACTTCCACGCAAAAAAAGGCGCCCGCGTGCTGCTGCTGGCGACCGACGGCGAAATACTGTCGGAAACCACCAAGGGGGAATCCCTCCTGCAGGCAGAAGTCACCCGCCTGGTGAAGGAAGGGATTGTCTTCTATGCCCTGGGCGTGGGCAGCAAGGCAGGCAGTCCGTTGCTCGATGCTTCCGGTGACTGGCTGCGTGACCAGAGCGGTCCCGTGGTTTCCCGTCTGCACGAGGCGCGTCTTCAGACGATTGCCCGGACAGGCCAGGGTCGTTATGCCAGGGTAACGGATAGCGATGCGGAATGGCGCAAGTTGTACGATCATGGCATCAGGCAGCTGTACCTGGCGCACGGTGAAAACAAAGATACGGATCTGATCGAGTGGAAGGAACTCTATGCCTGGTTTCTCCTTCCCGCCATGCTGCTGCTTCTGCTGAGCAATCTTCAACTGCAAAGAAAAATCCTGCCCGGTCATGAAGGCGTCATATTCGCTGTCTCCATCGTCCTGAGTCTGGCAAGCCCCTGGAAAGCCCGTGCGGATGATGACCCGGCCTGGCAGGAGCACGCCTACCAGGCCTATGTCAGCGAATCCTACCTCGAGGCTGGAAAGGCCTATGCCCGAGTTGGGGGTTACCCGGGGCGCATGGGGGAGGGCAGCAGTGCCTATCGACTGGGCAAGTTCGTTCTGGCCGTGCAGCTGTTCACGCAGGCCATACTGGATGCTGACAGCGATCAGCAGCGCGCCCGGGCCATTTTCAATCTCGCCAACAGCCACTATAAGCTCGCAGACTATGAAAAAGCGGCTGTTCTGTACGCTGAAGTGCTGCGCTACGACCCGGGCAATCCTGCGGCCCGAAGCAACCGTAAACTGGCGCTGGCCATGCAGAAACAGCAGCGGGAAGGCAGTAACGAAAGTACCAAAAGGCAGGGCAGAGGCCCCCGCAGCGCCCGGTTGGCAGAAGGCGAAACCATCTCGGATGGCAAACTAAGCCTGGCTGACGAAGAGAAAGCAGAAGATCTGCCGGCAAACAGATCCTTGAGCCAGTCTGAGCTGACAGAAAAGAGCATACGCTATTCCGCGCCTGCCGACCGGCAGGCTACGCGTTTTGATGACGCCAACTGGCAGTACACGAACATCCCGGCAGCAGCCATCATCCTGCAGGTCGATGCATTGGAGGTGGATGAGAACAGGCTGTGGAAACGCCTGTTCGAAAGGGAAGAGCATTTCCCCGCACCCGTTGAAGTGTCTCATACGCTCCCCGGTATATCGCCATGGTGAGGATCGGCGTTCTGTTGATGATCGTCATGTTCTGGCCTTCCCTGGCTTTCCCGGCCCAGGCTGGCAACGGTATTGCCCTGTCTCTCAAGGCGGATGAAGTCGAGTTCGGCAAGCCGCTGCAGCTGATATTCAAATCCGGCTATTCTCGACCGGGCCTCGACACCATCGACCTTTCACCACTGGAAAAGGACTTTGTCGTGGAAACACCCTGGGACGTACAGGAAGACAGCCACGGTGCCAGGCAATACTGGCGCATTCGGCTGTATGCCCGCCGGCCCGGAAGCATCACGCTGCTGTCTCTGGCGTTTCACGGAATATATACGCAGGAGATACCCGTCAGGATAACACCGGCAATTGATCATACAGACCATGTCCCCATCCATGTGCAGGCCGAAGTGGGGAATACCGGAGTGTGGCTGAATCAGGGGGTCCCCGTATCCGTTACCATCGAAAACAGCAGCCCCCATGTTCAGCTCGAAAGCGATGCGCCTCAGCAGCCTGGCGCGACCATCGAACAGCTTCCCGTTGTTCGGCAAACACAACAGGTGGATGGCGTCGGTCGTGTACAGCATCACCTCACCTGGATACTCTATCCTCAGTTTCCGGGAAAACTGCAGATGCAGTTGCCCGTGATCAGGTACCGGCGTGACGGCGTCACTACCCACCGCTTCTATCCACCGGCAATCAGGCTGGACGTGCGGCCACTGCCGGCTTTCGTGCCACCGACCTTGCCCGTGGGGCGCGTGGAGGTGGAACTGCTTTCATCCTTGCCGCCGGTTCTGCTGAAGAACAGGCTGAATTTCCTGACCTTGCAACTGAAGATGCCGGGAGCTGGCAGGGCAGGCGTGAGCCAGGTATTGCGGCAA
>DRLF01000385.1 GCA_011051425.1 Thiolapillus brandeum
ATCCGGAGATGCGCGCTAGGGAAGAGCAGTATGCCTATTCCTGGTTCAGGAATATCACGGCGGACGTGTTTGGCTGACGGTCTGTGGCACAATATGCCCATGACGCATCGCATTCACGCACTTCCTTCCCAACTGATCAACCAGATCGCTGCCGGCGAGGTTGTGGAGCGCCCGGCTTCAGTGATCAAGGAACTGGTCGAAAACAGCCTGGATGCAGGTGCTGCTTCAGTGGACGTGGAAGTGGTGCAGGGCGGAGTAAAGCGGATGCGCGTACGGGATGATGGTCTGGGCATCTCACGCGACGATCTGGCCCTGGCCTTGTCACGTCATGCCACGAGCAAGGTGGCTTCCCTGGAGGATCTCGAAGGTATCCGGAGCATGGGCTTCCGGGGGGAAGCGCTGCCCAGCATCGCATCGGTTTCGCGTCTGGTGCTGACTTCGAGGGAGCGCGGTACGGACGAGGCCTGGTCTCTCGATAGTGATGCGGGAGAACCCGCCCCGGCGGCGCATCCGCAAGGCACCACGGTGGACGTGCAGGACCTGTTCTACAACACACCCGCCCGGCGCAAATTCCTGAAAACCGAGAAGACCGAGTTCCGTCACCTGGAACTGGTACTGCGGCGCCTGGCGCTCGCGCGCTTCGATGTGGCGTTCAAACTGCAGCACAACGGCAGGCCCGTGTTTTCCACGCGTCGCGCCGACAGCGTGCGTGAGCGGGAGACGCGCATCGCAGAACTGCTGGGGCAGAGCTTCGTGGATAACAGCCTGCGTTTCGAGCACGAGGCGGCTGGCCTGCACCTGTCGGGATGGATCGGCCTGCCGGCCTTTTCCCGCAGCCAGGCGGACATGCAGCATTTCTTCGTCAACGGCCGTATGGTCAGGGACAAGCTCGTGACCCACGCCATCCGCCAGGCCTATCAGGATGTGCTCTATCACGGCCGCCATCCGGCCTACGTGCTCTACCTGGAGCTGGCCCCGCAGCTGGTGGATGTGAATGTGCACCCCACCAAGCATGAAGTGCGCTTTCGTGAAGGCCGTCTGGTGCACGACTATCTGTTCCGCACGCTGCACCAGGTGCTTGCCGATGCACGCCCGGAAGACATGGGTGCACCCATGGAAGCTCCCCCACGCCCGACAGCCCCTGTTGAAGCAGGAGCGGCAGTATCACGGGGCACGGATATACCGCCGTTGGTCAGGGAGTCGGCCGAATCCTACCAGTCGGCCTTTCACTGGCAGAGTCCGGGGTCAGCTCCCTCCCCGCAAAGTCTGCAGCTTCCGCCGGCGCCTTTGCCGGAGGAGGATGAAGTGCCCCCGCTGGGCTACGCACTGGCGCAGCTCCACGGGGTTTACATCCTGGCGCAGAATGCCGCCGGGCTGGTCGTGGTGGATATGCATGCCGCCCACGAGCGCATCACCTACGAACGCCTGAAAAATTCCCTGGAAGGACAGGGCATCAAGAGTCAGCCGCTGCTGGTGCCCGTGTCCGTCAAAGTCAGCCCCAGGGAAGTACAGCTGGCCATGGATACCCGTGTACTGCTGCAGGAACTGGGGCTGGAGCTCGATCAGCTGGACAGGGATACGCTGGTCATCCGTGCACTGCCAACGCTGCTGGAAGGCGCAGATGCGGAAAGCCTGGTGCGCGATCTGCTGGCGGACCTGGTGACCCACGGCAGCAGTGAACGTATCCGTGAAGCCCTCAATGAAGTACTTTCCACGGTGGCCTGTCACGGTTCGGTGCGTGCCAACCGGCGGCTGGCGGTGGCCGAAATGAATGCACTGCTGCGGGATATCGAAAACACGGAACGCAGTGGTCAGTGCAATCATGGCCGGCCCACGTGGACACAGCTCTCCATGGCTGAACTGGACAAGCTTTTCCTGCGCGGGCGCTGATGGATCATCAGAAACTACCCCCTGCCATTTTCGTCATGGGACCCACCGCGGCGGGAAAGACGGAGCTGGCGGTGGCGCTGGCGCGGGAACTGCCGGTCGATGTGATCAGCGTGGATTCTGCGCTGGTGTACCGGCACATGGATATTGGTACGGCCAAGCCGGGGCCGGAACTGCTTGGGGAAGTGCCCCATGCCCTGGTGGATATCTGCGAACCGGAAGAAACCTACTCTGCGGCACGTTTTCGAAACGATGCTCTCGAAAAGATGCAGGAAAGCGCCCGCGCCGGCAGGATTCCTCTGCTGGTGGGGGGCACCATGCTCTATTTTCGTGCCCTGGAGCATGGCCTTTCCGATCTGCCCGAGTCGGATGCCCAGATTCGGGCAGGTCTGCAAAGACGCCTCGAAAAGGAAGGTTCCGCCGTGTTGCACCGTGAACTGTCCCAGCTGGACCTCCGGGCGGCAAAACGCATTCATGCCAATGATCCGCAGCGCATACTGCGTGCCCTGGAGGTGATGGAGATCAGCGGCAAACCCCTTTCCCTGTTACAGGAACAAAAAGGAGAAAAGCTGCCTTATGAAGTCATCAAACTGGTGAGGGCGCCAGCCGAGCGTGCTGTGCTGCATGAACGCATCGCGAGACGCTTCGGGCTGATGCTCGAACAGGGTTTCGAGGAAGAGGTGCGCCGGCTGATGGCGCGGCCCGGATTTTCGGAGCAGCTGCCATCCATGCGGGCAGTGGGATATCGGCAGATGATCGGGTATCTGCTGGGGCGTATGACTCAGGAAGAAATGCGGGAAAAAGGCGTCATTGCCACCCGTCAGCTGGCCAAGCGGCAGTTTACCTGGCTGCGGCGGGAAAATTCTGTGGACTGGCTCAACGAAGAGCAGGGGAATATTTTCGATCAGGCTATGAAACTGATTGATTCAAAAGGATTTTTATAATCACATAAAATAATTGCCAAGTGTTGGCCTTGTGTTATATTAAAAAAAGAACATATGTAAGGAATTCGCTGATCCCTGTTCTTTCCATTTCAGCTGCTGAAACGGTGAAAGAATGGTCAGGGTTTTCCGAATGTGAAGATACAGGGCATGAATCGACAGTTTCCTGACCTGAATCTTTTGCATGCCAAATTATAATAAGTAAAGTAAGGAGCAAAATTATGTCAAAAGGGCAATCCCTCCAAGACCCTTTCCTCAATGCATTGCGTAAGGAGCGTATTCCTGTTTCCATCTTTCTCGTAAACGGCATCAAGCTGCAGGGAACCATTGATTCCTTCGATCAGTTTGTCGTGCTTCTCAAGAACACCGTGAGCCAGATGGTTTACAAACATGCCATTTCCACCGTCGTGCCGGCACGGAATGTGCGCCTGGCCCCTTCCCAGGACGGAGAGCAGTCTGATCCCGGCAATCTTTGACAGGATTTTCCCTGACCGGGCGAATGCCGGGGAATTCGAGTTGTTCCTGAATGTTTGACCGTCCCCAGGCTGGTGAAACAGCCATCCTCGTGCATGTTTCCCGGCAGGGAGCCGCCGATCCCGACGAGTTGCAGGAATTCCGTGAGCTCGCGACTTCCGCGGGCGCGCAGGTAGCCGAACTTGTAACCGGTGTGCGCCGCAATCCCGACCCCCGCTATTTCGTGGGCAGGGGCAAGGCGGAGGAAATTCACGCACTGGTGGAATCGCTGGGTGCGGAACTGGTGATTTTCGATCATGCCCTCTCTCCCAGCCAGGAGCGCAACCTGGAAGCCCTGTTCCAGTGCCGTGTGCTGGACCGGTCTGGCCTGATTCTGGATATTTTTGCCCAGCGCGCCCGTTCTTTCGAGGGCAAGCTGCAGGTGGAACTGGCCCAGTTGCGTCACCTGTCCACACGGCTGGTGCGGGGCTGGACGCATCTGGAACGCCAGAAGGGGGGTATCGGGTTACGGGGTCCGGGTGAAACCCAGCTGGAAACGGACCGTCGCCTGCTGAACCAGCGCATCGACCAGATACGCCGGCGGCTGAAGAAAGTGGACAGCCAGCGTGACCAGGGCCGCAAGGCCCGGCGCCGGGCAGATGTACCCACGGTTTCCCTGGTGGGTTATACCAATGCCGGTAAATCCACCCTGTTCAATCGGCTCACCCATGCCCATGTGTATGCCAGGGATCAGCTGTTTGCCACGCTGGATCCAACCCTGCGGCGCCTCAAGCTCCCCGAAGGGGAAAACATCGTGCTGGCGGATACTGTGGGTTTCATCTCGAAACTGCCCCACGAGCTGGTGGCGGCCTTCAAATCCACCCTCCAGGAAACCGTGGAGGCATCACTGCTGCTGCATGTCATCGATGCTGCCAGTCACCGGCGCGCCGAAAATATTGCCGAAGTGGAAGACGTGCTGCAGCAGATTGGTGCTGACAAGGTGCCGCGTCTGGAAATTTACAACAAGACAGACCTGCTGGAAAAAGCGGAACCCCGGGTCGATCGTGATGAGCTGGGCATGGTGACCCGGGTCTGGTGTTCCGCCCAGACCGGTGATGGTATGGATCTGCTCATCGACGCCCTGCAGGAACGCTTCCACCAGGCCCATGTGCGCAGGCATGTGCATCTCGATCCCACCGACGGACGCCTGCGGGCCCTGCTGCATGAGAAGACCCATGTGCTGCAGATCCAGGACCTGGAGGACGGCAGCTGTGAGATGGAAGTGGAGCTGACGGTGACCGACTTTCAGCGCCTGATGAAAAAAGAACCCGGGCTGGCGGTAAAACTCGCTGAATCCTGAGGGATATATCCGTTAGCACTTTTCCTTGAACTTGGTACAATCAGCCTTTCGGCCGCAGCAAAGCTGTACGGCCAATACTGAATTTTGGAGCAATACATGGCCTGGAATGAACCGGGTGGCAATGATCAGGACCCCTGGAGCGGGAAGGGGAAGGATCAGGGGCCACCAGACCTCGACGAAGTCGTAAAGAAACTGCAGGAAAAGATGGGCGGCCTGTTTGGCGGCAAACGCGGTGGCGGTTCCCCCATTGGCGGGGGCAGCGGCAAAGGCAGCAGCAAGCTGGTTGTTGTTCTGATTGTTGTGGTCGCTGTCATCCTGCTGGGCATGAAAAGCTTTTATATCGTGCAGCCGGCCGAACGCGCCGTGGTGCAGCGGCTGGGCGCCTATTATTCCGTGACCACGCCGGGACCCCATTTCCTCATACCTTTCGTCGACAAGAAAACCATTATCAACGTCGACCAGGTCAACAAGTTCGGGCATCGCGCCCAGATGCTGACCAAGGATGAAAACATCGTCGATGTGACCCTGACGGTGCAGTACCGCGTGCAGGACGCGGCGGACTTCCTGTTCCAGGATGCCGACCCGGTAAAGACCATCTACAGTGCCGTGGAATCAGCACTGCGTGAAGTCACCGGTAAAAGCACACTGGATGAAATCATTACCGAGAACCGCAGCGCCGTTGCGGCCATGGTGAAACAGAATACCCAGGCATTGCTGAAGACTTACCGTACCGGCCTTGTTGTCACCAATGTCAACATCCAGGACGCCAATCCACCGGAAGAAGTGAAAGAAGCCTTTGATGATGCCACCCGTGCCATGGCAGACAAGGAGCGGGTACAGAATCAGGCGGATGCCTATGCAAACGATATCGTGCCCCGTGCCCGGGGTGCGGCGGCCCGCCAGGTGGAAGATGCCAAGGCGGAAGCTTTCAAGGTGGTGTCTGAGGCCAAGGGTGAAACCAAGCGTTTCCTGGCCCTGCTGAACGAGTATCAGAAGGCGCCGAAAGTAACGCGACAGCGCCTCTATCTGGAAACCATGCAGGAAGTGCTGGCGGAAACAGGCAAGGTTTTGCTCGACGTCAAGGAAGGCAGCAATACCATGACCTATCTTCCTCTGGACCGCCTGATGAATCAGCCAAAAATGGCGCCTGCAGCTGCGGTCCAACTGCCCGGTTATGAAAGTCTGGAAGCTGAATCCAAGACCCGCAAACTGAAAGATGCCCAGCGCCGCCGCAGCGAAGTGGCGGCTGACAGGGAACGCGCCAGGAGGAACCGCTGATGAACTCTCCAAAGACAATGATTGCGGCTATTGTTGCCGTGGTGCTGATAATACTGGGTTCTACATCGCTGTTCCTGGTGCAGGAGAACGAGACGGCCCTGCTGTTGCGCCTGGGTAAGATCGTCGATTCCGACTTCAAACCGGGACTGCACGTGAAAATGCCTGTGATCCAGACGGTGGAGCGTTTCGACAAGCGCTTACAGACCCTTGATGCAAAGCCGGAGCATTTCCTCACCAGCGAAAAGAAATTTGTGGTGGTGGATTCCTATATCAAATGGCGTATCGATGACACGGCGCAATATTACCGGTCTACCAAGGGCAGCATGATGACCACTTCCCGCCTGCTGGGTGAGCGTATCAATGCTGCACTGCGGGATGAGTTCGGCAAACGCACCATCTCCGAGGTGATCTCCGGTGAGCGTACCCAGATCATGGATGAGCTTACCCGCAAGGCTGACGAGAGTTCCAGTGACCTGGGTGTGGAGATCGTGGATGTGCGCATCAAACGCATCGACTTCCCGCCCGAGATCAGCAACCGGGTCTATGAACGCATGCGTACCGAGCGGGAGCGCGTGGCACGGGAACTGCGCGCCCAGGGTGCGGAAGCGGCAGAGCGTATCCGCGCCGACGCTGATCGCCAGAAGACCGAGATCATCGCCAATGCCTATCGGGAATCGGAAGAGATCCGCGGCAAGGGCGATGCGGAAGCGGCAGGTATTTATGCCAAGGCTTTTTCACAGGATGCCGAGTTCTACAATTTCTGGCGCAGCCTGAAAGCTTACCGCAACGTGTTTTCCCGCGGAGGCAGCATGATGGTGCTGGACCCGGCATCGCCGTTCTTCCGTTATTTTCGTGACGGGGCTGGCGAATAGGCGTCAACTTTGGGAAAATAACTGATTCAGCCGGGGCATGCCCCGGCTTTTTCGGGTAAGTGCCCGAACCCGACGGGAGTCAAAGATGGCGTGGCAGGACTTTTTGGCAGCGCTGGCGCTGATGCTGGTTTTCGAAGGTATATTGCCTTTCCTGAATCCCGGACGCTTTCGCAACATGCTGCGCATGTTGAATGAAATGGATGACAGGCTGGTGCGCCGTATTGGCCTGGTCAGCATGATTGCGGGGCTGGGATTGCTGTATCTGGTGAGATGATCCGGCAAGCCGGATTGCGCACCGCCACCAACTGACACTGAATCGATAATGCTGAATTCACACAAACACTGGCTGTTACCCGAAGGCATAGATGAGCTGTTGCCGGATCAGGCAAGACGCCTGGAAACCCTGCGGCGGCGTCTGCTGGACCAGTTCGGCAGCTGGGGCTATCAGCTGGTCATCACCCCCTTCATCGAATACCTGGATTCCCTGCTTACCGGTGCAGGCAAGGACCTGGAGCGCCAGACCTTCAAGATGACCGACCAGATCAGCGGGCGCCTGCTGGGTATACGCGCGGATATCACGCCCCAGGCGGCCCGTATCGATGCCCACCAGCTGTGCTGTGACGAACCCAATCGCCTGTGCTACATCGGCAGCGTGTTCCGTACCCGCAGTGACGGCTTTTCCGCCAGCCGCAGCCCGCTGCAGATCGGCGCGGAGCTGTACGGTCATGCCGGGGTGGAGAGTGATGTCGAAATCCTCTGCCTGATGATGGCGACCCTGGAAACCGCCGGGGTGGAGAATGTCTTCCTGGACCTGGGCCATGTGGGGGTCTTCCGTGGGCTGTCCCGCCAGGCGGAGCTGGACAAAATACAGGAAAATGCACTTTTTACCGCGCTGCAGCGCAAGGCCGTACCCGAGATCCGTGCCCTGGTGGACAGCTTTGGCCTGGATCCGTCTCTGGCGCAGATGTTCATCGAACTGGCCGGGCTCAACGGCAAGTCCGATGTGCTGGACCGGGCCAGGGAAAAACTCTCTGCAGCCAGTGACGAGGTGAAACAGGCCGTCGATGCGGTGGAACAGGCAGGCCAGCTGCTGCAGGCCTGTCTTCCCGATCTGCCCGTGCACTATGACCTGGCGGAATTGCGCGCCTACCAGTACCAGACGGGCCTGGTGTTTGCCGCTTTCGTTCCTGGTTCGGGCAAGGAGATCGCCAGGGGCGGGCGTTATGATCACATCGGCGAAAAATTCGGTCGTGCCCGGCCGGCCACGGGCTTCAGTGCTGATCTGAAGAACCTGATGCGTTTCGGACGAGCGCCTGAGCCGGTGGACACAGACAGGATCTATGCGCCCTGGCAAACGGATGCCGAGCTGGACCAGGCGATCAGGGCCTTGAGGGAACAGGGAAAAACCGTGGTGCGGGAGCTGCCCGGACAAACCGGCGACGCACAGAGTATGGGTTGCAGCCATGTACTGGTCAGACAGGGCGAAGGCTGGCAGGTACAGGATCTGGGCAACCAGTAAGACGAGAATAGCGTGCCGGCGTTTGTGCCGGTGTTACAAAACCTAGCGAGAAGAATCAGATGGGCAAGAACGTAGTAGTAATTGGTACCCAATGGGGTGATGAAGGCAAGGGCAAGATCGTCGATCTGCTCACCGAAAAGGCTGAGGCCGTAGTCCGTTTTCAGGGTGGTCACAATGCCGGCCATACGCTGGTGATCGATGGCAAGGAAACTGTCCTGCACCTGATTCCTTCTGGTGTCCTGCGTGAAGGTGTGCGCTGCCTCATCGGCAATGGCGTGGTGCTGTCACCCGAAGCACTGCTCAAGGAGCTGGAAGAGCTCGAAGAGACAGGTGTGGATGCCCGCTCACGCATCGGAATCAGCGAATCCTGTACCCTGATTCTTCCCTATCACATTGCCCTGGACCAGGCCCGCGAGATCGCGCGTGGCAAAAAGGCCATCGGCACTACCGGGCGTGGTATCGGCCCCGCCTACGAAGACAAGGTATCGCGCCGGGGTATCCGCCTCGGAGAGATGATGGATGAAGGGCATTTCAGGGAACGCCTCCGGGAAGTGATGGAATACCACAACTTTGCCCTGGAGCATTATTTCAAGCAGCCTGTTGTGGATTACAGCGAAGTGCTGGAGCAGGGCCTGGCCCAGGCGGATGCCCTGCGCGATCTGGTGGAAGACATTCCCGGCACGCTGCATCGCATGCGCCGGGAAGGCAAGAGTGTCATGTACGAAGGCGCCCAGGGCGCGCTGCTGGACATCGATCACGGCACCTATCCCTATGTGACCTCTTCGACCACCACAGCCGGTGGTGCAGCCGCGGGCACCGGAACCGGCCCCCGTGAGCTCGACTATATCGTAGGTATCGTCAAGGCCTATACGACCCGGGTGGGTGCGGGACCTTTCCCGACAGAACTGTTCGATGAAGACGGTCCGGGAAACTACATGGGTGTGAAAGGACATGAATTCGGCGCCACCACCGGGCGCAAGCGCCGCTGTGGCTGGCTGGACACCGTTTCACTGCGCCGGTCCCTGGCAATCAACAGCGTCACCGGCATGTGCATCACCAAGTTGGATGTGCTGGATGGTCTGGAAAAGCTGAAGATCTGTGTGGCCTATGATTTCGATGGCGAACAGGTGGATATCCCTCCTGCTGGCGCGGATGCTTTCGAGCGCTGCAAGCCCGTGTATATCGAAATGCCGGGGTGGACAGGCAGCACCCGTGGCGCAAACAGTTTCGGGGAATTGCCGGAGAACGCCCAGGCCTACCTGAAGAAGGTCGAGGAGCTGTGCGAGACGCCCATCCATATCATTTCCACCGGACCGGACAGGGAAGAGACGCTGGTGCTGCAGCATCCCTTTGACTGATAGTCTGAAGCCTGTCGAACTGCCGGATCCGGTAAGGTATCGCTGTTTCGTGCAAGGATACTGAATGCCTCCCGCCAAGAAGAAACCGGTGCGTAAAAAGAAAGCTGCCGTGCGCAAGAAGGTGGTCAGGCGCAAACGCAAGCCGGCCAGCAAGAAAAGCGCCAGGCGGGGTTTCCCCTGGCTGAAGTGGCTGCTGGGGCTGACCCTGCTTGCCATGCTGGTGGTGGGCGGCTATTCCCTGTATTTGTCCCAGGTCGTTCGTATCAAGTTCGAAGGCAAGCGCTGGGCCATACCTGCACGGGTGTATGCCCGCCCTCTGGAACTCTACGTGGGCGCGAACCTCACTACCGAGCGCCTGCAGGCGGAGCTGCGGGCGCTGGGTTACCGCAAGGTCAAAAAGGTGGATTCCGTCGCCCAGTGGAGCCGTTCCGGCTCGCGCTTCGTCTTTCAGACCCGGGATTTCCTTTTCTGGGATGGCATGGAACCTTCCCGCAGGGTCAGCCTGCGTATCGGTGGCAGTACGGTTGCTGCTCTGAAGGATGCGGCAAGCGGCAAGTCGCTGGACGTGCTGCGTCTGGAGCCGCCGGAGATCGGCAGCATCTACCCGTCCCACAAGGAGGACCGGGTACTGGTGCGTCGTGATGAACTGCCGGATCATCTGGTTGCGGCGCTGCTGGCCGCCGAAGACCGTGATTACTTCCATCATCACGGCATCAACCTCTACAGTATTGCCCGGGCGCTCATGGCCAATGTCAGGGCAGGGCGCACCGTGCAGGGTGGCAGCACCCTGACACAGCAGCTGGTGAAGAACTTCTTCCTGACGCCGGAACGCAGCCTGTGGCGCAAGGCCAATGAAGCACTGATGGCCATTATCCTGGATGCCCGCTACGGGAAGGATGAGATCCTGGAAGCCTATGCCAACGAGGTATTCCTCGGGCAGGATGGTGACCGCGCCATCCACGGCTTCGGTCTGGCGGCGTACTATTATTTCAACCGCCCTCTCAATGAGCTGAATCTGGCTGAGACAGCCCTGCTGGTGGGGCTGCTCAAGGGTGCATCCTACTACAATCCCCGCAAGCATCCCGAGCGCGCCCTGCAGCGCCGCAACCTGGTGCTGCAGCTCATGGTGGATCAGGGCTTCATCGATCAGAAAACAGCAGACAAGGCCATGAAACAGCCTCTGGGTGTGGGCAAGAAGGGCCGTTTGAGCAATGCCCGGCATCCGGCCTTCATCGACCTGGTGCGCCGCCAGCTGCAGCGTGACTACCAGGAAGAGGATCTGACCTCCGAGGGACTGCGTATTTTCACCACCCTGGATCCCTGGGCACAACAGCTTCTGGACAAGCAGATCAGCAGTGGTTTGAGCGGCCTGGAAAAACGTCGCAAGCTGCCAGCGGGTACCCTGCAGGCGGCCATGGTGCTGGTCTCGCCCCAGGGCGGCGAGATCCGCGCCCTCAGTGGCGGACGGGAAGCGGGCTACGCGGGTTTCAATCGTGCGCTGGATGCCGTGCGTCCCATCGGTTCCCTGATCAAGCCGGTGATCTACCTGCTGGCCCTGTCCCATCCCGATGACTATTCCCTGGTGACCCTGCTGGAGGATGAGCCGGTGCACCTCAAGGATGCCAGGGGCAGGGTATGGTCGCCGAAGAACTATGACAAGAAGGCTCATGGCCTGGTGCCTCTGCATCGGGCGCTGGCGAAGTCCTACAACCTGGCGACGGTGCACCTGGGTCTTGCCCTGGGGGTAAGAAATGTCGTTTCCCTGCTGCACAGGTTGGGTGTGCAGCGTGAACTCAGCCCGCTGCCTTCCCTGTTGCTGGGTGCCGTGTCCCTGTCGCCCCTGGAAGTGGCCCAGTTCTACCAGGTCTTTGCCGCCGGTGGTTTCCGCTCGCCACTGCGCGCCATACGTGAGATCGTCGACGCCCAGGGCCAGCCTTTGCAGCGCTATCCGCTGGAGGTTGCCCAGGTGGCAGAGCCGGGTCCGGTGTACCTCCTCGATCGCAATCTGGTGGAAGTCATGCGCGCCGGCACCGGCAGAGGCATACGGCGCTATCTGCCTGAATCTCTGGAAGTGGCAGGCAAGACCGGCACCACCGATGAACTGCGCGACAGCTGGTTTGCAGGGTTCAGCGGCGACTGGCTGGCTGTGGCCTGGGTTGGACGAGATGACAACAAACCTGCCGGCCTGACCGGTTCCTCCGGTGCGCTGGTCCTGTGGGGCCGGGTAATGAAAGCCCTGAAACCTCAGCCCCTGGGCCTGTTGCCTCCCGAGGACATCGTCTATATCTGGGTCGATCCGCAAACCGGCTATCTCAGTGCCGATTATTGCGAAGGAGCAATAGCCATGCCTTTCATTCGTGGTTCGGAGCCGCAGCTGCGTTCGGATTGCCTCGGTGAAGAACGTCGGGGTGGCAGTTTCTTCGAGCGGCTGTTTGATTGAGTCGTCACAGGTATTTGTCTGTTTGCTGCCGTTCTGATACGGATCTGCTGATCCTCTTGGCAGGTGGAAGCAGGGCAAACCCCTGAGCATTGCCTGTGTTGTCGCCGGGCGAACAGCTGCTCCCTTGAATCGGCAGCCACCTGCCCTCATGTTTCTGTCATTCACAGTAGAGGGTAAAGGGATGAATATCCGGTTTTCATACACAAAAATCGACAAGAACGAGAAGCGTTCACTTAAGGAGCACGTCAGAGAAGCAAACGCTGCGTTGCAGGAAATGCTGGGCAGTTTCGACAGCGATGCCGTGCGTCTGGAAGGTGCTGTAGCGCGTCATGGCAACAAGCCCCTGTACCGGACGCGGCTCAAGCTGCTTCTTCCGGGCAAGACTCTGGTAGCCATGGAAGAAGCCGATGACGGCGCCGACGCGATACGTCAGGCTTTTGCAGAGCTTCGCCGCCAGGTAGACCGCTTCAAGCATTTGTCAAGAAACGATCACCTCTGGAAGCGCCCCAGGCGCCGCGCTCAGTTGAACAGTTTGCTGACCGGAGACGCCAGCAGTGACAGAGAGCAGCGCAAGCTCTACGTGGAGCTGGTGCAGCCTCATCTGTCCGGGCTCTACCAGTTTATCCGCCGGGAGCTCGCTTACCGTCAGGCCGTGGGTGATCTGTCACCCACGGATATACGCGCAGACGAGGTACTGGATGCAGCCATCGCCAGGGGTTTTGATGCGTTCAGAGACAGGTCCCGGCATCTGGAAATCCTGCCCTGGCTGACCGGGCTGGCTCTGGATATCCTCCAGGAGGAGGTCCAGGCGCACCGGATTCGAGAACGCCGTGTGTCCACGGAGGATTTTGCCCCCGATGATGCCATGGATGTCAGTGATGATGAAGATACACAGATATACGAGTTCTACCAGCCGGACGAAGTGATCCGCATGGAGGACATCATTCCCGACCCGGAAAGTGATGATCCGGAAGAAGCGGAAGTCTTGCGTGAAAGGAGCTTGCTGATTCATCGGGCGCTGGCTCATCTGCCTCCCACATGGCGTCAGGCTCTCTTGCTCGTGGATGTTCATGGCATGAGAGAATCCGAGGTGGCAGATATCCTTGGGCAGACATCCGAGCAGTTGCAGCGCCTGAGGAACTGTGCAGAATCCTTCATGCGTGACTGGCTGAGCCAGTACTTGAGCGGGGAAGAACTGATACCGGAGCAGGCCAACACTGCAGACCTGCTGGGATCACCCTTGCGGGAAGCGCTCCCGGATGAACTGCAGGCTGAGATCCTGGAAAAGATCATGCCGCTCGAGTGAAACGGCCCGGGAAAAGGGAGAAAGGGTTCCCTATATTCAGCCTGTCTTCAAACACGAGCAGGGTTCCGTTTTTCCCTTACAACATGTATTCGGCATACGTTGCCACTGTGCTGCGATCAATCGCGGTGTGCACAGCTCATCATGGCTGAACATGACATATTTGGTCGCCGGGTTAATAGTATCCTGCAGCGGAGCGGTTCATGCGGGTGGAAGGGGAAGGGATAGGTGCAGCTGTCCAAGCACGGCAGCTGCCAGGAAACCTGGATTTGTCCGCCAGGAGCTGGCATTTGGCATCGGCGCCTTCCATACTGCCCGGGTTTCCAGTAACTGCGGGACCTGTAACAAACACGATGCGTGGCGGCGTGAGAAAGAGTATGTCCTTTCTCTGTCAATGAGGAGCGCTCCGCCGGCAGTTTTCCTGACCGCCTGTTCGGCTGACCCGTCGTCGGAAAACTTGGTAGGATAGGGCTATTGCCGTTCAATATGTAAATGTCCATGTATTATCGAATTGTCAGCCTGCTTTTATTAACCCGGCAACCAAATATATTGTCCTCAGCCACCCTGACTGCGTTGGTGGCAAGGCATCAACGCGCCGCTGTAGCCATTCTACAGCAAGTGTTGATAACGCCGTCCACCAGCGCAGTCAGGGTGGCCTTTCATTTTATTATCAATTTGTTAGGTGCTTCAAACAGGATGCGTATCGGTGTTGCGGCTTTTGACAAGGGCTTGCCATTGCCTGCAAACCGCGCCTTGATACGGGTCCTGTTTGAAGCACTGAGGGCGACATATTTGGTCGCCGGGTTAATATTTGTCGGTTTTCTGGCCGGCTGTGCCACCACGCCCGTGCCCGGCCGGGGCGGGCCGGTGAGCAATGTGCCGGCCGAAAGCCGGGTGCCACCACCCCGGAGCAATGGACGCTACCAGCCCCCGGAGGTGACTGCCTATCGCGAGCCGGCAACACCAAAATACAGCCGTCCCGAACCGGCCAGGGCCGTGCAGGCGCTGAGCCGGCGGGCAGAAGATCAGCGTGCTTCCGGGCAGCTGGTGGCGGCTGCCGCCAGCCTTGAGCGGGCACTGCGTATCGAACCGAAAAATGCTGTCCTGTGGAATCGCCTGGCCCACGTGAGATATGAACAGAAGCAGTACGCCCTGGCGTCCAGCCTGGCCGCCAAATCCAATGCTTTTGCCGGACAGGATCAGGCCCTGCGCGCCGACAACAACAAGTTGATCAGCCGCTCGCGCTGATGATCGATGTCGAAGGGGTACTCGGTCCCCGGGGCGTGCTTTCCGAGGTTCTGCCGGGGTTCTCCTGGCGTTCCCAGCAGCAGGAAATGGGTGATGCCGTCGCCCATTGCATCGAAAGCGGTGGCCGCCTGATCGCTGAAGCCGGTACGGGAACCGGCAAGACTTTCGCCTACCTGGTGCCGGCGTTGCTGTCGGGCGCCAAGGTGATCATCTCCACGGGCACCAAGAACCTCCAGGATCAGCTGTTCTTCAAGGATCTGCCCCTGCTGCGGGAGGCCATGTCCAGTCCCGCCAGCATTGCCCTGCTGAAAGGGCGGGCCAATTACCTGTGTGTACACCGCATGGAAAATGCCCTGCTGGATGCGCGGGGGCACCGGCGGGAAGTGGCGCGCCACCTGCGTCAGGTGCAGGGCTGGTCCATTGCCACCCGCAGTGGTGATATCGCTGAGCTGACCAGCCTGCCCGAGGATTCACCGGTCTGGCCCCTGATCACCTCCACCGGCGACAATTGCCTGGGCAGTGAATGCCCTTCTTTCAGCAAGTGTCACCTGGTGGAAGCCCGCAAACGTGCCCAGGAAGCGGATATCGTGGTTATCAACCATCATCTGCTGTGTGCGGATTTCTCTATCAAGGACGAAGGCTTTGGCGAACTGCTGCCGGCTGCGGATGCCTATATCATCGACGAGGCCCACCAGCTGCCCGACGTGGCCAGCAATTTCTTCGGGATTTCGGTGGGCACCCGGCAGTTTCTGGACCTGTGCCGGGATACCCGGGCGGAGTATGTGCGCGAGGCGGGAGACCTGCCGAAAATTCTTGAGCAGATCGATCATCTGGAAAAGGCTGCGCGGGATTTTCGCCTGGCTTTCGGAAGGGATGGTCAGCGCGGCACCTGGGATGAGGTGGCGCGCAATGGGGATGTGCAGAACGGTCTGGAATATCTGCAAAAGGAACTCGAAGGTCTGCAGGGAATGCTCAAGAGCATCGAAGGGCGGGGCAAAGGCCTGGACAGCTGTCTGACCCGCGCCCAGGCTTTGGGAACGGAACTGATGCAGATTGTCAGTCCTGGGGCTGCTGAAGAACAGGTGCGCTGGTTCGAGGTGCATGCTCACAGCGTGCGGCTCAACAGTACGCCGCTGGACGTGGCCGGGCTGTTTCAGGGACAGATGGCCTGCCATCCCGCGGCCTGGATATTCACCTCCGCCACCCTGGCGGTGGGAGAGAGTTTCGCCCATTTCCAGCAGCAGCTGGGGCTGGACAAGGCAGACACCCGTTGTTGGGGCAGTCCTTTCGACTATTCAGAACAGGCGTTGTGGTTCGTGCCCAAAGGCCTGCCGGAACCCAGTGCACCGAACTACACCGACAAGGTGATGGAGCTGGCCCTGCCCATGCTGCAGGCCAGCCGTGGGCGGGCCTTCCTGCTTTTTACCAGTTACCGGGCTCTGCATCTGGCAGCGGACTGGCTGAAAGACAGGCTGGACTACCTGCTGCTGGTGCAGGGTAGTGCGCCCAAGGCGGAACTGCTGAAGCAGTTTGTCGAGCATGGCAATGCCGTGTTGCTGGGAACGTCCAGCTTCTGGGAAGGTGTGGACGTGCGGGGCGAAGCCCTGTCCCTGGTGATCATCGACAAGCTGCCCTTTGCATCGCCGGGAGATCCGGTGCTCAAAGCGCGCCTGGATGCCATGCGCAAGGCCGGTGGCAACCCTTTCATGGAATACCAGGTGCCCCAGGCGGCTATTGCGCTCAAGCAGGGCGCGGGGCGGCTGATCCGTGATGTCACCGACAGAGGTGTGCTGGTGCTCTGTGATCCGCGCCTGCTGCGCAAGCACTACGGACATACCTTTCTGAATGCGATGCCACCTTTTGCGCGTACACGGGAACTGACGGTTGCCTTGGATTTTCTGCAGGGTGGATAACGTCAGTTCCCACAATCCTGGCTTGTTCAGCTGCTTTTTGGGGGTTGCCTGAATCGAAACCACTTGTATGTTTCGGTAAGCAGAAAAACGGGAATGGCCAGGGTAAAGATCATTCCCCAGTCTTTTTCATTCCAG
>DRLF01000386.1 GCA_011051425.1 Thiolapillus brandeum
ACCGTCGACGGTGATACCTCTACCAACGATGCCTGTGTGCTGGTGGCAACGGGGCAGTCCGGTGTGGATGTGGAAGACGAGACGAAGCCTGCCGGCCAGGACTTTCGACAGGCGGTGAACGAGGTGTGCATGGTACTGGCCCGCGCCATCGTGCTCGACGGCGAAGGTGCGACCAAGCTGGTGGAGATCTTCGTGGAAGAAGCGCAAAGCGGGCAACAAGCACGGGACGTGGCCTATACGGTTGCGCATTCACCGCTGGTGAAAACCGCCCTGTTCGCTTCCGATCCCAACTGGGGACGTATCCTGGCTGCCGTGGGCAGGGCCGGGGTCGAAGACCTCGATATTGGCCAGGTGCGTATCTGGCTGGATGATGTCTGTATTGTCTCCGGAGGTGGAAGGGATGCCGCTTACACAGAAGCCGCCGGCCAGGCCGTTATGGACAAGGATGCCTTTACTATCCGGATCGCGCTGGCACAGGGGCAGGCCAGTACCCGTATCCTGACCTGCGATCTGTCTTACGACTATGTCAAGATCAACGCCGAATACCGGACCTGACGGCAGTTCCCTGCCGGTGGTGCATGTTGCTGCCGGCGTACTCATCGACAATCAAGAGAAGGTGCTGCTGGCCCGGCGATCTGCCGACAGCCATCAGGGCGGCCTGTGGGAATTCCCCGGTGGCAAACTCGAACCGGGTGAGCAATGCCGCGAGGCGCTTTCCCGTGAACTGGAAGAGGAACTGGGCATACAGGTGAGGAGCTGTCGGCCCCTGATCCGCGTGGCGCACCGATACCCGGACCGGGAGGTCATCCTGCATACTTGGCTGGTCACGGATTGGGAAGGTGATCCCCGGGGAAGAGAAGGCCAACCCCTGTCATGGGTGCCGTTGGAGGAACTGCAGGACTGGTCCATGCCCGCCGCCGATCTTCCCATCCTGCGGGCTCTTGACCTGCCGGATACCTATCTGATCACCCCACCGGGCAGCGATGATCCAGCATTGTTCCTGAAGCAGTTGCGGCGGGCGCTGGCGGGCGGTATTTCCCTGGTACAGTTTCGGGTGTTCGGCCTGCCCCTAACTCAGCATGAAGCACTCGCCCGGCAGGCATGCCGGTTGTGTGAGGAATACGGCGCACGCATGCTCGTGAACGGTTCGCTGGAACTGGCTCTGGCTGTCGGTGCCCACGGCATACACCTGGATCGCCGTCGCCTGGCGGCCCTGGCGGACAGAAACGGGTATGAAGGAATGTTGCTGGCGGCTTCCTGTCACAATGCCTCGGAACTGGCGCAGGCCCGGGCCGTCGGCGTGGATTTTGCCGTGTTGTCGCCCGTGCTGCCCACGTTGAGCCACCCGGATGCCGAGATTCTCGGCTGGCAGGGATTCCAGCATCTGTGCAAGAACTGTTCTGTGCCTGTCTATGCCCTGGGCGGCATGTCGCCGGACCTGCTGGAACAGAGCTGGAGGCAGGGCGGCCAGGGGATCGCTGGCATTCGGGGCTTGTGGCCGTCAACCTGATGGCTGTTGATCTTGTTCTTCGTCGTCACTGAGCCATTCGTTCAGGTCGATCAGCTGGCAGCGCCTGCTGCAAAATGGCCGCCATATGGACGCTTCTTCCCATTTCACCGGCCGGCCGCAGGTGGGGCAGGCAACCAGGGTGGCCGGCCTGTTCGTGGACTGGTCGTCAGATTGCACAGGTTTTCAGCTGAAAAGGAACGTCCTGTTCCGATTGTCCGGGGTGTTCTCCCTGATTGCTTTCCAGAAAACGGATGGCGAAGCGGTGTTTGCTGCCGCTTATTTCCGCATACAGCAGGGACGCGGCATCTACCTTTACCTGGATCAGCTGCACTTCGCGTTTGGCATCGAGATTTTGTTGGTACAGGCCTTTGAGTGCTGTTTGCTGCTGGAATACGCTGCCGCTGCGCAGCAGTCCCAGGAGCAGCTCCGTGGTTTCCTGTACGGTGCTGATTTCATGGCGCCAGTCATCCAGTTGCATGACTCTTTCCGTGTGCGGCAGGTTGAGCCAGTAGTGAAACTGGGGAAGGTCGAATTCGTAGCTGCCGCCGGGGATGGGCGCGCGCTGGGAGATGCTTTTCAGAAAATCGTTCTTTCGAAGTGCTCCGCCCAGTTGCCTGCCGCTGGAGTAGAGGCGGTCGATCATCTTGGCAATGTCATCCAGTACCTGATGCAGTCGCACCTGGTCCACTTTCGGATTGGAGCTGATGGACGTCAGGGATTTCTGCTGCTGCTCCAGTTGCTTGAGCATGTCTTTCTTTATGTCAGCCCGGGCAAGTATGCTGCTGATATCCAGCAGCGCCTGCAGGGCCGCCCGGCTTTGCCACTGACTGCTCCCGGCAAGGTGAAACTCGAATTGCTCGAACAGATGGGAAATCCGCAGCAGGGTACGCGTCCGTTCATTGAGTGGATGTTCAAAAAGAATTTGGTTGTGCAAAACAGGCATCCCGCCAGCGATAATGGTTGTTGTATTGTCCTCCAGATGAGGTGGAGGTTCAATCTGAAGGGTTCCCGATGGACAGGTAAAATTTGTGCAGCTTTTCCACCTGTTGTTGCAGCTGTTGTAAATTACCGCTGTTTTCAATGACATCATCAGCGATGCAGGCGCGCTCTGACCTCGAAGCCTGGGCAGCAAGTATTTTTTCCGCCTGCTTTTCATCAATACTGTCCCTGCGGCAGACACGCGCTACCTGCAGGCTTTCCGGTGCATCCACCAGCAGGACACGATCTACCATGGACTTTAAACCGCTTTCCACCAGTAATGGGACAACCAGCAGTACATAGGGTTCAGTCTCGAGGGCAGACAGCCGGTGTTCTGTTTCCTGGCGAATAGCCGGGTGGAGAATGTTTTCCAGGGCTTTCCTGGCTTTGGGGTTGTCGAAGATATGCTTTCTGAGCAGTTTTCTGTTCAGCCTGCCTTCCGTATCCAGAAACTGCTCGCCCAGCTGTTTTTGGATCTGCTGCAGGGCGGGTTTTCCAGGTTCAACCAGTTCCCGGCTGATCTTGTCGGTATCGATTACCGGGATGCCGAGACGGGCGAAGTGATTGCTGACTTCAGTTTTGCCACTTGCGATTCCTCCTGTCAGACCTACCTTGAGCATTATATTAACCCGGCGGGGGAATAGTGATGGGCGGTTGTCAACCTATACCAGCGAATTGCAGGTAGCTCTGGTTGATCTCGTTACCCCAAAGCATGGCAATCCATCCTGCTGCCGCAAGATAGGGACCAAAAGGAATGGGGATGGCCTTGTCCCTGCCCATAAACAGAATCATGCCGATACCGCTGATTGCACCAACAACGGCAGATAGCAGCAGGATCTGGGGAAGCATCTGCCATCCCAGCCAGGCGCCGAACAGTGAGAACAGCTTGAAATCCCCGTAGCCCATGCCTTCCTTACCGGTAATCAGCAGGAACAGATGGAAAATGAACCACAGGGACAGATAGCCTGCAACGGCGCCGTAGACAGCCGAATGGATATCAGTGAACCCGCCGTCCAGGTTGATCATGAGTCCCAGCCAGATCAGTGGAAGAATCAGGATATCAGGCAGCAACTGCAACCTGATGTCGATGATGCTCATGGTGATCAGTGACCAGGTAAGCAGCAGGGCTGCCGGCGTCTGCCAGGAAAATCCGAAATGCCAGGCAACCGCCAGGGAAAAGATAGCGGTGAGCAACTCCACGACAGGATATTGAATTGACAGCTTTACACCGCAGGATGTGCACTTCCCCTTTTGCACCAGCCAGCTCACCACGGGAATATTTTCCCAGGCCCGGATGCGGTGGCCGCAGGAAAGGCAGGTGGATGGCGGTGTCATCAAAAAGGCAAGGCCGAACCACTTGTTCGGAACGTATTCGGTTTCTATGTCTGCCAGTTCAGCGCAAGCGTCTTTCAGCTCCTGCTCCATGCGCTTGGGCAGGCGGTAGATGACTACGTTGAGAAAGCTTCCAACAATCAGGCCCAGTACAAAAGTTATCGGATAGAAAAAGATCGGCTCGGAAAACACCTCTTGCATCAGATAGCTGCACCCAGCTTAAAGATCGGCAGATACATGGCAACAACCAGTCCACCTACCAGGGTGCCGAGAACGACCATGATAAGGGGTTCCATCAAGCTGCTGAGAGAATCTACCGCGTTGTCCACCTCTTCTTCGTAGAAGTCGGCCACCTTGCTCAGCATGCCGTCCAGCGAACCGGATTCTTCGCCGATAGCAACCATTTGCTTGACCATGTGAGGGAAAAGTGGCTGTTGTTCCATAGCCAGGCGTAAAGACTGACCGGTAGCGATGTCTTCACGCATTTCTCTTACGGCGATGCCATAGACCACGCTGCCCGTCGCGCCGGCAACGGATTCGAGTGCCTCCACCATTGGTACACCCGCTGCGAACATGGTGGATGTGGTGCGTGCAAAACGCGCCAGAGCGGATTTGTGCATGATGGAACCAAAGATGGGGGCTTTCAGCATGGCCCGGTCGATCAGCTCCCTGAATTTTGGCGATCTTTTCCACAGATTGGCTGTGAGGATAATGATTGCCGCCAGCCCAATAATTATAAAAAACCAATTGTCACGAATATAGCGCGACATGGAAACAACCATTTGGGTAAATGCGGGCAGATCAGCGCCAAAACTGGAGAACAGGTCCTCGAATACGGGAACAACGAATATCAGGATAATGGCGGTTACAATGATACCTACGGAAAGCACCGAAGCAGGATAAATCAGGGCTTTCTTGATCTTTTTCTTGATAGACTCTGTCTTTTCCTTGTAGGTGGCAATGCGCTCCAGAAGCGTTTCCAGAACACCTGCCTGCTCGCCGGCATCCACAAGGTTGCAGAAAAGGTCATCAAAATACATGGGGTGCTTGCGCAAGGCGTTAGTGAGCGACGTGCCGCCTTCAATATCGGCCTTGATTGTCAGAATCAGTTCCTGCATTGTGGGGTTGTTGTGGCCCTTGCCAACAATATCCAAAGATTGGACCAAGGGTACACCGGCTTTCATCATGGTCGCCAGCTGGC
>DRLF01000387.1 GCA_011051425.1 Thiolapillus brandeum
ATCTGGTGTTCATGCCCAACAGCACCACCACGGGCATCTCCCAGAAAATCGAGGATGACGAGGAACGCCAGCGTCTGAAAACCATACTCCACGAAGTATCGGAGGAATGTGGACTGAAAGGCGGCTTCATCGCCCGTACCGCAGCGGAAGGTATCGATGCCGAGGAACTGCGCACCGACATGCTGTTCCTGCAGCGCCTGTGGCAATCCATCCAGGAGAAAGCCAGCAATACCAACGCCATCAAGATCATTCACGAAGACCTGCCGCTGGCCCTGCGCGCATTGCGCGACCTGGCCGGTCCCGACGTGGAAAAGATCAGCATCGATTCGCGTTCCACTTGGGAAAAGGCGCTGAATTTCGCCGAAAAATTCAACAAGGACATTGCGGCACTGGTGAAATACTACCCCGGCGAACGTCCCCTGTTCGATCTCTACAATGTGGAGGACGAGATTCACAAGGCCCTGGCCCGCAGGGTGGACCTGAAATCCGGCGGCCACCTGATCGTGGACCAGACCGAGGCCATGACCACCATCGACGTCAACACCGGCGGCTTCGTGGGTCATCACAACCTCGAGGAAACCATCTTCAAGACCAATCTGGAAGCAGCCCAGGCCATCTGCCGCCAGCTGCGGTTGCGCAACCTCGGTGGCATCATCATCATCGATTTCATCGACATGGCGGAGCAGGAACACAAACGCCAGGTGATGCGCGCGCTGGAACGCTGCCTTGCCCGTGATCACGCCCGCACCACCATCTGCGAGGTATCTTCACTGGGGCTGGTGGAAATGACCCGCAAGCGCACCCGCGAATCCCTCGAGCACGTGCTGTGCAACGACTGCCCTACCTGCAACGGCAGGGGCTACATCAAGACGGCGGAAACCACCTGCTACGAAATCTTCCGCGAAATCCTGCGCGAAGCCCGCCAGTTCGAGAGCCAGTCGTTGCTGGTGCTGGCATCGCCCGAAGTGGTGGACAGGCTGCTGGACGAGGAATCCCAGGATCTGGCGGAACTGGAACAGTTCATCGGCAAGCCCATCCGCCTCCAGGCCGAGACCCTCTACACCCAGGAGCAATACGACGTGGTGCTGGTTTGATCCTTTGGGAGTTCTTCAAGCGCCTGATGGCGAGCATCACCGAGCTGCTGTACATCATCATCATCCTCGGTGCAGCGGCAAAAGTACTGGTCTTCGGCTTTGCCCTGTACGCCGAAAACAACAAGCAGACCATCCAGGAGTGGGCCAGCGCCATCGTCGGCGCGCAGGTGCATTTCAGCAAGATAGAAACCTACTGGGCGGGCGTCACCCCCCGCATCTGGGTGCGCCAGCTTTCCATTGGCGACGAGGAAAGACTGACCCTGGGTGATGTACTGGTGGGCATGAACCTGGGCGCGCTGCCCTGGTGGAAGGAAAACCTGCCCATCAACATCCATCTCAAGGGCACCGAAGTACAGATACTCCGGGACAAGGCAGGCAAGACCCGCATCCTGGGCATGCTCAAGCCCACGGGCGCCAACCTGCCCACCTACATCTTTCTCGAAGACGCCACCATCGAGGTGCGTGACGAAAAGCGCGGCGCCCATATTCACCAGCAGCATCTGGCCATCAAACTTTTCACGCGGGGCGATCACAGCAGCCTGAGCATCAGTTCCAGGGAGCAGGGCTTTCAGGTACGTGCGGAAATCGACGGCTCCATCACCCGGGGTGACTGGTCCGCTACTTTCTGGTCCAGGGGTGAGGGGCTCAAGACTGAGCAGCTGCTGCAGGCCTATCTTCCGCAAGGTTATCTGCTGAGCGATCTCCAGCTGAATTTTCAGGCCTGGAGCTACTGGCAGCAGGGGCAGCACCTCACGACCAGGGTACAGCTCGACCTGGACAGAGTGAGCCTTTATACACCGGACAAGCAGGTGCTGGTGCTGGACAGCCTGCAGGGTGACCTGCTGTACGAGAAGCACGACCAGGACTGGAAACTGCAGCTGAAGGACTTCCACCTGAGCGTCAATGGCTATCCCTGGCGCGACACAGGCATGGCGGCGCTGATGCAGCAGGAGAAACTGCTGCTGGGCATCTCCCGGATCGACCTGGAGGGCGCAGCCAGGCTGCTGCCCCTGCTCCCCCGCGACAAACCCCTGAGAAACCACCTCGAAGCCATTGCCCCAAAAGGGCTGCTGTCTGACATCCGCATCAACCTGGATCTGGGTGAACCGGAGATACTTCCGGTTTTCCGTGCAAACTTTGCACATCTGTCCTTTCTGCCCTGGGAAAAGCTTCCCGGCGTAAACAATTTCAGTGGCACGTTCATGGCCCAGAAGGATCTGGCGCACCTGATACTGGATACCAGGGATGCACAGGTGCTGTTCAAGACGCTGTTCCGCCAGCCACTTCCTCTAAAGCGGCTTGCGGGGGATATTTTCTGGCAGGGTCGGGATACAGAAAACTGGACGCTGTACACCGACCACCTGCTGGCAGACTCACCCGACCTGCAGACTGTCAGCCGTCTGCGGGTGGACAAGGCACCGAACGGACCAGCGGTCATGGATGTACAGACAGACTTCCGTAACGGGCAGGGCGAGCATGCCGGGCTGTACTATCCGGCAGGCATCATGAGCGACAAGCTCGTGGGCTGGCTGGATGCCGCTATCGTTTCCGGCCGTGTGCCTCAGGGCAGTTTCCTGTTTCACGGTCCGCTGGCCAGGGGGCACTTTCCCTTCCACAAGACTCATGACGGCCACTTTGAAGTGCTGTTCGATGTGGAAGACCTGAAGCTGGCCTACCAGGCCGACTGGCCGCCCCTGGAGGGCACCCGGGCAAAGGTACGCTTTCACAACAATGACCTGACTATAGAGGCAGAAAAGGCGCGTATTTACAACACCCAGGTTCGCCGCGCTACGGCTGGCATTGCTTCTCTCAAGCCGCTCAAGCCCCTGGTGGTCAAGGGCAGAACGAAAGGCCCGCTCAGGGATTTTCTGCGACTCCTGCGTGATACACCACTGAAAACCAGTCTCGCCAAACGGGTGGCTGGACTGGCGGTCGCAGGCAGGGCCGATGCCCGTATCCAGCTCAACCTCCCCCTGCCTCCCCGCAAGAAAACACCGCCCACTTTCCGGGTGGCTCTGGACTTCGGGCGAGGTGCCTCCCTGACACTGCTGGAGCAGCAGCTGCAGCTGGACGATCTGCGCGGCAAACTGCTGGTATCCGAGCGTGGCCTGGTGGCCGAAGATATTCGCGCCAGGGCATTGGGAGCGGAAATCACCGTTTCGGTAAACCCCGTCAAAAATAAAACCGTGGTGGAAGCACAGGGCAAGGTTCCCGGCCACGGGCTGGTTAAACAGTACCCGCAGCTCGCCCCCATGAATCCCGAAGGTGCCGCAGACATCAACCTCAAGCTGGACATCCCTGGCCTGGCCGCCCCACCGGACGCGCCCACCATACTGCACATACGGTCAGACCTGCGGGGCATGGCACTGCACCTGCCGCCTCCCGTAGGCAAGAAGGCAGCCACATCCATTCCCCTGCGGCTGGATATGCTGCTGGGCAGCGACAGCTCGTTGAACACCCTGAAATACGGCAACATCCTTGGGGCAACCTACAAGCAGGAAAAAGCGCACAAACCGGAATTGCTCGTGAAAATCACCTCCCTGGCGGTGAAAAGCTGGATAAAGCACTTCAGCGATCACAGCCATGAGCACGGCCTGTCCTCGGTACAGCCGGGTCACATCCGCGTGGAAACCGACAGACTGGATGCCGATATCCTCGAAGCATCTGCTTTCATGCTGGATCTCAGACAGAGCAGCGGGCTGTGGAAAGGAAAGGTGGAAGCCGACAATATCGCCGGCCGCATCGAATTTTCTCAGAACCGCCCTGATCGCCCCTTCGTCCTGGAACTGGAAAAGCTGTACCTGCAGACCCGTGACGAAGACCAGCCGGACAGCAAGACTGCCTCTACGGAAAAACTGCTGCCTGCCGATTTTCCCACCATAAGGCTTACCAGCAGGAAACTGCGCCTGAACAAGGCGAACCTGGGCAAGCTGGAATTCATAACCCGCAAGGACGGAGCAAACCAGGTCATCGAAAAACTGGATGCTCACGGCAAGCTGGCCGACATTTCCATTCACGGCAGCTGGGAATACAGCGGCGGCAGCGGCACGACCTGGATGAAAGGCATTATCACCACGGACAACATGGGAAAACTGCTGCGAAAAGCCCTGAACATGGATTTTCTTTCCGGCAGCAAGACCTATCTCAGTTTCGACCTCAACTGGCCGGGGGCACCCTTTCAGCCCAACATCCCGCAAATGCAGGGTGAGGCCCAGCTGGACATGGCGGCGGGCCGCTTCCTGAATTTCAAACCCGGCCTGGCGCGTGTGCTGGGGCTGGTCAACTTCGATTCCCTGTACCGGCGCCTGAAGCTGGATTTCAAGGATGTCTATCAGAAGGGCATGGCCTTCGACACCATCATGGGCAACTTCCAGTTTGATGCCGGGCAGATGTACACCAACAACCTGGAAATTCTCGGACCTTCGGCCACCATACTCATTGCCGGCAGTATCGATCTGGTCAACGAGACCTACGACCAGATCCTGTCCGTATCCCCCCGGCTGGATGCCACTTTGCCCGTAGCCAGCGCCATTGCCGGGGGCCCTGCGGCCGGCCTGGTGGTATTGCTGGCACAACAGGCATTTGCTGAAAAGCTGCAGAAGATCCAGCGCATCACCTATAACGTCAGCGGCACCTGGGATGACCCCAAACTCACCAGGCACTCAAGCAAGGGGGAGGAAAAAATCGATTCATCCGTACTGAACCCGTGATTTCAGCGGACATGGGAAGCGATGCGGCATTCCGCGCCTCGTGTTATTCTTCTTCCAAATCAGTCACAAACAAATCCAGCCCCATACATAATGACAGATAACCTATTCAAAGCCGCCTGCATCCAACTCGCTTCCGGCTCCAACGTCAATGCCAACCTGCTCGAAGCGCAGCGGCTGATGGAACATGCTGCCCGCGAAGGCGCGCGCCTGATCGTACTGCCCGAGAACTTCGCCTACATGGGCGCCAGCTGCCAGGACATGCTGAGCATCAGAGAAGAAGACAACGACGGACCGATACAGCATTTCCTGTCCCAGATATCGCAAAAACTGGGGGTCTGGCTGGTGGGAGGCACCCTGCCCATCGCCAGCCAGACCAGTGACAAGCTGCGTGCCGCCTGCCTGCTGTACAACGACCAGGGACAGCGGGTCGCCCGCTACGACAAGATGCACCTGTTCGATGTCAACCTGGTGGAAACCGACGAGCAATACGTGGAATCGGAAACCATCGAACCCGGCGATGAACTCTGCGTGGTGGACACGCCGTTCGGCAAGCTCGGTCTTTCCGTCTGTTACGACCTGCGCTTCCCGGAAATGTACCGTGCGCTGCTGGACCAGGGCATGGAACTGATCGCCCTGCCCGCGGCCTTCACCGCCATGACCGGCGCCGCCCACTGGGACGCCCTGCTGCGTGCCCGCGCCATCGAAAATCTCTGCTTCGTGCTCGCCGCTGCCCAGGGCGGCTTCCACATCAGCGGCCGCAAGACCTGGGGCCACAGCATGATCGTGGACCCCTGGGGCAACAAGCTGGCGGAACAGACCAGCGGCAACGGTCCTGTCATCGCGGAAATCAACCGGGACTTTCTGCAGGCCACCCGGCGCAATTTTCCCAGCCTGCAGCACCGCCGTTTTCACTGTACATAACCGAGCAAACCATCACCATGAGCAACACCCTTGACCTGGCCCGGGAGACCCTGCTGTCTCCCGCTGGCATCGACGATCAGCATCTTCAACGCATCATGAACCAGCTCATGAGCAGCCGGCTGGATGCCGCAGACATGTATTTTCAGTACAGCCGCCAGGAGTCCTGGGTGCTGGACGACGGCATCATCAAGGAAGGCAATTTCAACCTGGAGCAGGGCGCCGGGCTGCGCGCCATCAGCGGTGAGAAAACCGGCTTCGCCTACACCGAAGACCTGCACCTGGAAAACCTGCTGGAAGCCGCTTCCTGCGCCCACGCCATCACCCATGCGGGCCAGAGTGGCCGTATCGCCGTCACCGGCGCCAGGGCGGTTCAGCCACTCTATCCGGCCCTGAATCCCCTGGAAAGCCTGCCTGATGCCCAAAAGATCGATCTGCTGAAACAACTGGACGCCGCCGCCAGGGCCGCGGATCCCCGGGTGAAACAGGTCACCGTCAACCTGGTTGCCAACCACGACACCATCCTGGTCATGGACAACCAGGGGCATCTCGCCGCCGACATGCGTCCCCTGATCCTGTGTTATGTGAACGTCATCGTCGAAGAGAATGGACGCCGTGAGCAGGCAGGAACCGGCGGGGGCTGCCGTGGCCCCCTGACCTGGCTCCTGGAGGAAGACCGCGCCCTGGGCTATGCCCGGGAGGCGGTTCGCCAGGCTCTGGTGAATCTGGAAGCCATCGATACCCCTGCAGGCGCCATGACCGTGGTGCTGGGACCGGGATGGCCGGGCATACTGCTGCACGAGGCCGTGGGTCACGGCCTGGAAGGCGACTTCAACCGCAAGGGGCTGTCGGCCTTCTCCGGGCGTATTGGCGAAAAGGTCGCCTCGCCGCTGTGCACCGTGGTGGACGATGGCACCCTGCCGGGCCGCCGCGGTTCCCTCACCGTGGACGATGAAGGCACCCCCGCCAGCAATACCGTGCTCATCGAGAACGGCATTCTCAAAGGCTATATGCAGGACAAGCTGAACGCCCGCCTCATGGGTATGGAGCCCACGGGCAACGGGCGGCGCGAATCCTACGCCTAC
>DRLF01000388.1 GCA_011051425.1 Thiolapillus brandeum
CAGGGTCATGCAGCTGGCCGCAAAGCCGATGCCCACCAGACCCCGAAAACGCACCAGCCGGGCCCGCCCCTCACCGATGGCATGCCCTACCCGCACGGTAGTGGCCGAGCTGATACCCAGAGGAATCATGAATGCCATGGCGGCCACATTCAGGGCCACCTGGTGGGCAGCCACTTCTGTCACGCCCAGTCTGCCCATGAGCAGGGCCACCGCGGCAAACATACCGACTTCCGCCACCAGGGAAACGGCAATGGGCGCTCCCACACGCAGCATTTCCCGGGTCTTGCGCCAGTCCCGCGGTTCAGCAGCAGTGATCCAGATGAACCGGTAACGCTTGTGGCGCAGGATGTACCCCAGCAACAGAAACAGCTGCAGCCACATCACCAGGGCAGTCGCCCAGCCGGCCCCCTCAGCGCCCATGGCCGGCACACCCAGCTTGCCGAACATGAATACCCAGTTGGCCAGGACGTTGGCCAGCAGGGCCACCAGCTGTATGAGCATCATGGGCTTGGTGTAACCGATGCCTTCACTGAGAAAGCGCAATGCCAGATAACCGATAATTGCCGGCAAGCCAAAGGAAACCGCCCTGACATAACTGGCAGCCACCTCCGTAATGCCCGCGTCGAGCTTCACAAAGACCAGCCCCCAGGCCATGAGAAAAATGCTGCCCACGGCCAGCACGGAAAGCACCAGCACCACCCGCCCCATCTGTTCCATGAGGTCGCGAATGGCTGCAAACCGCGCCGCACCGAAATAATGAGAGGTCATGCTGGAGATGGCCATCAGCAGTCCCACACAGAACAGGTAGGGAAGAATCCACAGATTGACCCCTACCGCGATCGCGCCCAGATCGAGAGGGCCGAGGCGCCCCGCCATCACCGTATCCGTAAAACCCATGGCCACCTGTGCCACCTGCGCAAGCACGATGGGACCTGCCAGCCTGGCATTGAGACGGACCTCCTTTTTTATGGCACGGTAGTTCAAGTTTCTCTTGCCTAAAAAATAGAAAAGGCGGGAAAACCCGCCTTTTCGTTTTCATATCGGGGAGGCTGTCAGCCGTTCTGTTCCTCATCCTGCGGCCATTTCTTTGCGGCTTCCTGAAGCATTTTCTTCAGTTCGCCACTAGCATGAAGCTCCAGGGTAATATCGCATCCACCCACCAGCTCGCCATCCACATACACCTGCGGGAAGGTTGGCCAGTCTGCAAATTTGGGCAGATTCTCGAAAATCTCGGGGTCCGCCAGGATATTCACATAGGCAAATTTCTCACCACAGTCCTGCAATGCCGCGGCGGCACGGGAGGAAAAACCACACTGGGGAAACTGGGGTGTTCCTTTCATGTAGATGATGATGGGATTGTTCTCCACCTGCTCTTTGATTCTTTCTAATGGATCCATGGTACTGTTCTCACTTGAAATTATTGATGCGTGGTTTCACGTTTTCAAGGGCATTCTACCCCGCATATCCGGAACAACCAAGCAGGTTTGTTGCTACCCCAGGACCACGTCATCTAAGTTCCTAAGTCATTGATAAGGCGGGGCGGTGTCTGATCGGAAAACCTCGGAGGCAGGGATGCCGACGCGGAGCCTACATGGATGTATTTACGGCGTTTTTCCGATCAGACACCACCCCAGCCAAGATTTAGATGCCGGGATCCTGGTTGCTACCCTCTTCCGCCCAGCAACACGGCTCTTTCACCGCCCCTTCCGGAACCTGTGCGATTGCGGTTCTGCTGTCCACCTGCATTGGGCTTTTTCGCCGGTTTGCGCGGTGCCTGGTTCCCATTGGCGGAAGACTTGCCCCGGGCGGAAGCGGATTTCTTTGCTGATCCACCGCCACGGCGACGGTTCTGTCCCTGGTTTCGGGACTGACCAGCCCCCCTGCTATTCCTGCCTTTCTGTATGGGCTCTGGCTTGATACTGGGATCAGGCTCGTAACCTTCGAGCACGACGCTGGGAATGTCCTTTTTCAGCAGGCGCTCGATATCTTTCAGCAACTTGTGCTCATCCACACAAACCAGGGACACGGCTTCGCCTTCGTTACCCGCGCGGCCGGTGCGGCCGATGCGGTGTACATAGTCTTCAGGTACGTTGGGCAGCTCGAAATTCACCACATGAGGCAACTGGCTGATATCCAGCCCACGGGCAGCGATATCCGTTGCCACCAGCACCCGCACTTCACCGTTCTTGAAACCGGCCAGTGCCTTGGTGCGCGCACCCTGACTCTTGTTGCCGTGGATGGCCGCAGCGCTCAGACCGTCTTTCTCAAGTTGCTGGGCTAGGCGGTTGGCACCATGCTTGGTGCGAGTGAACACCAGCACCTGGCGCCAGTCGCGTGACCCGATCATATGGCTCAGCAGTTCGCGCTTGCGACGCTTGTCCACCGGATGCACAACCTGCTCGATACGGTCTGCCGTGGTGTTACGCTGGGCAACTTCGAGCAGCTCTGGCTGGTTGAGCAGGCGATGTGCCAGTTCCTTGATCTCCCTGGAAAAGGTCGCCGAGAACAACAGATTCTGACGCTTGCCGTTTTCCGGCAGCAATGCCAGCACCTTGCGGATATCATGGATGAAACCCATGTCCAGCATGCGGTCGGCTTCGTCCAGCACCAGAAATTCCACTTTGGACAGATCCACGGTTTTCTGACTGACGTGATCGAGCAGGCGGCCGGGCGTGGCCACCAGTACGTCAACACCACGCCGCAGTTTGTCGATCTGGGGATTGATCTTCACGCCACCGAACACCACGGCAGAGCGCAGGTGCAGATGACGGCCATAGGTTTCCACGCTGGCGCCAACCTGGGCAGCGAGTTCGCGTGTGGGCGTTATGACCAGTGCCCGCACCGGGCGCCGGCCCTTGGGCAAGGGCGTCTCACTGAGACGCTGCAGCAGCGGCAGGGTAAAACCAGCGGTTTTACCGGTGCCCGTCTGGGCGCCGGCCATCACATCTTTTCCCTGAAGAATCACAGGAATCGCTTTCTTCTGGATGGGAGTGGGTTCTGTGTATCCCTGATCGCTGATCGCGCGCAGGAGTTCGGCCCGCAAGCCGAGGGTATCAAATGACATTGGAAATATTGCTCCAGTCTTGCCCTCCCTGACACTTTTGTGACGGGAGCCGGTTCGGGCTGGATAAGGGTTCTTTCAAAGCGGATTATTGCTCAAGAATTTCCTGGCGATTCCGAAGAACCGCAATGGACGCCAACCGGAAAGGCATCCGAGAAGCCGGCAGTATATCAGAAGCCGCTGATATATACTGCTGTTTCTTTCATTCAATCAGGGACGCACATGCCCATCCACACACTCTGGGTCGATGCTGACGCCTGCCCGGTCGTCATCAAGGAGATCCTCTACCGTGCAGCCGGGCGGCTGGAGATACCGCTGGTACTGGTGGCCAACCAGCCCCTGCAGGTGCCGGGCTCACGGCATATTCGCACCGTACAGGTTGCAGCAGGCTTCGACGTGGCAGACAACTACATCGTTCAGCAGGCACAACCGGGTGATCTGGTGATTACCGCGGATATCCCCCTGGCGGATGAGGTCATCAGCAAAGGGTGTACAGCGCTCAGTCCCAGGGGGGACCTCTACACGAAAGAAAACATCCGCCAGCGTCTGAACATGCGGGATTTCATGGATACGCTGCGCAGCAGTGGAGTGAACACCGGCGGTCCGCCACCCCTCAATCACGGCGACCGGCAGGCCTTTGCCAACCAGCTGGACCGACTGCTGAGCAGGCACAAGAGGGAATAAATACGGCATCACTGGCATCTCTCCTGCGATAACCACAGGAGGAGAACCATGAGAACAATACGCTTCACCAAACCCGGGCTGCTGCTTGCCGCCTCGACGCTGCTGTTGTCCAGCAGCCTTGCCCTCGCATCGAAAGATGCAGGCCACAGCAAGGACTACCGCACTTTTCACAGCAACGGAAAGATCGCCTATGGCGAAATCCAGGATTCCTACAACGCCGATCTGAGCATGTACCTGGCAGGCAACCAGTTCATGGTCATGGAGGAACTGATCAGGGATTTCCAGAAACGTCATCCCGACATCAAAACCGTGTTCGTGGAAACCATCCCGCCGGGACAGATTCTCAAAGGCCAGTTGCTCAAGCAGGGCAGCATCGAAGGCCAGAAGATCGCCATGAACCCGGATCTGTACGCCAGCGTAAATCTCGGTCACCTGAAGAAACTCAAGGCCAAGGGGCGCATGGACAAATACATGATCTACACCCACAACAAGCTGGAACTGATGGTCGCCAAAGGCAATCCCAAGGGGATCAAAGGCCCTGAAGACCTGGGCCGCGATGATCTGGTGCAATCCCATCCCAACCCGCTGACGGAGGGCATTTTCAAGTTCTATGGCGCGCAGATGCTCCGGGATCTGGGGCTGTATGAAAAGGTCACTGGAAACGCAAAATGCAAGGGCTGCTGGGCTGTTCCGGGCAAGACCTGGTTCACCCAGCGCCACCATCGCGAGACGCCCCAGCGTATCGAGGAAGGAAAGGCCGATGTGGGCATTGTCTGGACCACGGAGATCACCCATGCCAGGGCCACCGGGCGTAACATCGATGGCGTACCCATACCTGCACCCTACAACCAGCAGGACAAAGTGGGCTATGCCATCGGCACCCTGAAAGACGGGCACAACCGGAAAAATGC
>DRLF01000389.1 GCA_011051425.1 Thiolapillus brandeum
CCCCAGGTGCGCAATGCATTCCGTCCCCGGACGGTAAGGGAGCTGATCGAAGCCTTCCATCATGCCCATCATGCACCGGACATCGGTGTCATTGTCCTGACCGGCGAGGGCGACAAGGCTTTCTGCTCCGGCGGTGACCAGAAAGTGCGTGGCAGTGAAGGCGGTTACAGGGACGAGGAAGGCGTTCAGCATCTGAACGTGCTGGACCTGCAGATGCAGATCCGCCGGCTGCCCAAGCCCGTGATCGCCATGGTGGCGGGTTATGCCATTGGTGGTGGTCATGTGCTGCACCTGGTCTGTGACCTGACCATTGCCGCAGACAACGCCCGTTTTGGCCAGACAGGTCCCAGGGTGGGGTCTTTCGATGCCGGCCTGGGAGCGGGCCTGATGGCGCGCACCGTGGGTCTGAAGAAAGCCAAGGAGATCTGGCTGCTGTGCCGCCAGTATGATGCCGCCGAAGCCCTGGAGATGGGGCTGGTGAACGCCGTGGTGCCCCTGGTGGAGCTGGAGGAAGAAACCCTGCGCTGGTGCCGGCAGATACTCAGGCACTCGCCTACCGCGCTGCGGGTGATCAAGGCCGGCTTCAATGCCGATACCGACGGCCTGGCAGGCATACAGGAACTGGCGGGCAACGCCACGGCACTGTTCTACATGTCCGGGGAAGGGCAGGAGGGGCGGGATGCCTTTCTGGAAAAACGCGAGCCGGATTTCAGCAAGTTTCCCCGTCGTCCCTGAGTATGTCCGGTTTCTCGGTCTGGCTGTCGGCTGTCCGTCCCAAGACCCTGGGTCTTTCTGTCAGTCCTGTGCTGCTGGGCTCCTGTCTGGCCTGGTCGGAGCAGGGGGAGCTTCATGTCCTGCCGGCTCTCGCCGCGTTACTGGCTGCCATCTGTATCCAGATCGGAACCAATCTGCACAATGATGCCGTTGACACCCTGAAGGGCACGGATACCGACGACAGACTGGGACCGCCGCGGGCCACGGCACAGGGATGGCTGACTCCCGCCAGCGTGCAGCGGGGCGCTGCAATAGCCTTTGGCTGTGCATTCGTACTCGGCATCTACCTGGTGATAGTGGGCGGTTGGCCCATTCTGTTGCTGGGGCTGGTTTCTCTCGCTGCCGGGGCTGCCTATTCCGGCGGTCCCCGGCCCATTTCTGCTTCGCCCCTGGGTGAATTGTTCGTGTTTGTGTTTTTCGGTCTGGGAGCGACCGTCGGCAGCTATTATCTGCAAACCGATCGGATTTCCATGCCTGCACTGCTGTCCGGAAGCATGCTGGGATTCATTGCCGCAGCGGTGCTGGTGGTGAACAACTACCGGGACAGGCGAACCGATGCCGTGGCCGGCCGAAGGACGCTGGCAGTGCTGTTGCCGCCCCGTGCCAGCCAGTGGGAGTACGCCCTGCTGCTCCTGGCTCCTTTCCTGCTGTTGTGGCGACTGTGGGCAACGGGTGTCGTCTCCTGGTGGCCCCTGTTACTTGTTGTTGTCGCTATCTACCTGATTATGCAGATGTTTACCTTGCCCGTGGGGAAGGTGCTCAATCAGCTGCTGGCTGGAACCGCACGCTTTCAGCTGCTGTTTTCCCTCGTCTTCAGTGCCGCGCTGTTCCTCTGAGGGGGAGCCATTTTCGATGGCTTACAGCCATCGAAAATGGCGATGCGTCCTTGCATCGTAAAAACTGTCGCCTTTTGTGACGCCCTCCTGAGCAGACTTGCGTTACAAACTCAATCGCGCTCAAATAGCTGTCTTGACGACTGAAAAGGACTGTCCTGTGTTATGAAAAGCTTTCTGAAAACTGTATTTGCCTCTTTTACCGGCATGATCCTGGTGCTGCTGGTGCTTGCAGTGCTGATCGGCACGATGCTGACCGCCAAGGAAACGCCCCAGCCCATAGAAGACAAGACCCTGCTGACCCTCAATCTGGGCGTGCCCATCGTGGACCGGCAGCCCCGGCAGAAGTTTGCATCTGTCATCCGCGGCGCCCTGCAGGACAGGAAATCCGACAGACAGTCTCTGCGCGCCGTGGTGACGGCGCTGCGCAAGGCGGCCAAGGATGACAGGATCAGCGGACTGTATATCAAGGGCAATGTGGTTCGTGACGGTTATGCCTCCGGCTGGGCAGCGTTGAAGGAAGTCAGGAAGGCCATCGAAGCGTTCAAGGCTTCCGGCAAGCCGGTGATCACCTGGCAGGAAAGCCTGGATGAGGCGACGCTGTACGTGGTGTCGACAGCAGACAGGCTGGTGCTCAATCCCCTGGGCCTGCTGGAGTTCAACGGTTTTGCCAGTGAGGTGCCGTATTTCCGCAACGCCTTTGAAAAATACGGGATTGACGTACAGGTTTCCCGTGTCGGGAAATACAAGTCGGCTGTGGAGCCTTTTCTTCTCGATCACATGAGTGAGGAAAACCGGGAGCAACTGGACATGCTGTTGAACGACCTTTTCGATGAAGTGGTCGCCGCTGTGGCCAATAGCCGTAACCTGCCTGTCAGCAGTCTGCATGAGCTCGCGCAGAAGGAAGCGGTCGTCGAGGCGGATCAGGCACTGAAGCGTGGGCTCGTCACGGCCGTGGGTTATTACGATGTGGTGCGTGAAAAACTGGAAGCGCTGACAGGCACGGAGGCAGGTAAAGCCATCGAGAACCAGAAATCGGTATCCGACTACTTCGCCACCCTGACAAAAGACGATAAGGCAAAGGACAAGCTGGCCGTGATCTATGCGGAAGGCGATATTATTTCCGGCAGTGACAAGGACCAGGTGAGCGGCGATTACATCGCTTCCCTGCTGCGCAAGGCAAGAACGGATGACGACGTGAAGGCCGTTGTGTTGCGCGTCAACAGCCCTGGCGGCAGTGCCAGTGCCTCGGACATCATCCAGCGCGAGACCATCCTGCTCGCCAAGAAAAAGCCGCTGGTCATTTCCATGGGAGCAGTGGCGGCGTCAGGCGGCTACTGGATTTCGGCCTATGGTGATGAGATCTATGCGGAGCCGAATACCATTACCGGATCCATCGGCGTGTTCGGCCTGTTCCTGAACGTGCAGAAGCTTGTCAATGAGCTCGGCGTGAAAGTGGAAGTGGCGCGCACGGCGCCAGCGGCTGACGTGTTCAGCCTGTTCCGGCCCAAGACCCCACAGGAGATGGCAATCATCCAGAAATTCATCGACCATATCTATGCCGAGTTTCTCGACAAGGTGGCCGAAGGCCGCAAACTGGACAGGGCCGCAGTGCATGAAATTGCGCAGGGGCGTGTCTGGTCCGGTAAACGGGCGCTGGAGCTGGGGCTGGTGGACAAGCTCGGGGGACTGGAAGACGCCATGGCTTCTGCAGCGAAAAGGGCCAACCTGGACAGCTACGCGGTCGAGGAATACCAGAAGGAAGGCACTCTGCTGGAAGAACTGATGAAGGAAATGGGCATGGAAGTACAGCTGCGGCAGAATCCGCTGGTGGATACGACCTGGAAGCAGGTGCAGTATCTGCTGTCCCTTACCGATGCGAAAGGCATTTATGCCCGCATGCCCTATGATCTGATCATACACTGAAGGGAAGAACAGCTATGGAAGTGGTGGATACACCC
>DRLF01000390.1 GCA_011051425.1 Thiolapillus brandeum
ACGCGTCGGCGGTACCGAAACCCTGCATACATCGGCCCGCATCATCACCGCAACCAACCGCGACCTGGAAACCATGGTCAAGGAAGGCCGTTTCCGCGAAGACCTGTACTACCGTCTGAACGTGGTCAACATCAGCCTGCCTCCTTTGCGCGAACGTATGGAAGACCTGCCCCTGCTCACCGAACACCTGCTGGGCAAGATCAACCAGCGCCTGCATACCCAGGTGCGAAATATCTCGGAAGCCGCCTGGTCGAGAATGCAGGCCTATGAATGGCCCGGCAATGTGCGCGAACTGGAGAATATTCTGACCCGCGCCACCGTGCTGTGCCGTGATGACACCATCACCCCGGATCTGCTGGGCATCGACGATGCATCGGCCACAGACACGGAAGCCGCCACTGCAGGCAACTCTGAACTGGAACTGATAAGCCTCGATGTCCTGGAAGAGAGGCACGTGAGGCAGATCCTGGAATACACACGCTGGCACAAGGGCAAGGCCTGCACTATTCTCGGTATCTCCCGCCCCGCACTGGAGCGGCGCATCAAGAAATACGGATTCAACGAATCGTAGAATTATTTAACGCAAATAATCGCCACCTCCCGCACAAACATCCGTTAACCCAGCACCAGCACATTTTTATCCCATTGTTTTACAAGCAATAATAAATTTTTTTCTGTATTGGCACGCAATCTGCAATGTACAGGACAGTCGTTCACAAAGACCGGCCTTACAAACAAACCAGCGTATTAAACAGGAGAAACACCATGAAAAAAATCATCACTATCGCCGCAATCGCCATTCTCGGAACCACCACTGCAGCATGGGCTCACGATGAGCACTTTGGCGGCAATGAAGACATGTACGGTTCCAACCTGACTGATCACAGCAAGGGCGCACCCACCGGCGAAGTCATGAAAGGCAAAGGCGACCTGTACGGCAGCCACATCGCCAACCCGGAAGATATTGCCGCGAACCCCAATGCCAAACCCGAAATGGCGAGCGGCAGAGAAAGGTTGCATGAGCAGGATCCCGAAGGCTACGGCATCAAGTAATATCATCACGCCGTTGCGGAGCCATGCTCCAGCAGCGGTACCACAACACCCTTTGCTGCAAGGCAGCACCGGAGACTATCCAATGAAACTGAGCAACATGATTGCCACAACCGCACTCCTTGCCGCCCTTTCCGTGCCTGCTTTGGCAGACACCGCCAGCATGCCCATGAAGCAGGGGCAGATGCCCATGAACCAGGGAAACATGCAAATGATGAAAGGTGGCATGGGACAAGGCGGTGGCATGGGGATGATGAATCCCGAAATGATGAAGCAGAAACAGGAAATGATGAAAAAGCACATGGCAACCATGGAGACACACCTGGCCAACATCGAAGCACTGCTGAAAGAACTGGTTGAACTGCAAAAGAAAAAATAAGCTGTTAAACAAACCAAATCCCCTTCTGGTGAAGTATTGGGCTCTTCGGAGCCCTTTTTTAAGAGTGAGAAACATCCAATGAAAAAACTGAAACTGCTTCTGGCGCCCGCCCTGCTGCTGGCAGGTAATATTGCCCAGGCCCATTCCCCCGGCGAACATGCCAGGGTCTATTTCAAGAATCTTCAGGACGGGCAGACCGTCACTGCCCCCTACAAGGTGCAATTCGGTATCGAAGGCTATGGCATCGTACCCGCCGGCACCAGAGACAAACGCCGGCATACTGCAGGTCATCACCACCTGCTGGTAGACCATCCCGGCAACCTGGATATGGAAGAACCCCTGGATCACAGCAAGAACTGCATGCATTTCGATCAGGGCGAAACCGAAGCTGTGCTCGATCTGCCACCCGGAAAACATACCCTGCAGCTGTTACTGGGCGACGAAGACCATGAGCCCACAGATCCTCCTCTGATGTCGAAAAAGATCACCATCACGGTGCAATAGCCCCGTTTCGATCAGGAAGATTTCAGCAACCGTTCCGCCAGCCCGGAATAACGGTTGACGCTGCGCACCACCCCCTGTTTCCAGACCGCCTCATCCGCCCAGACCTTCAGCCCGTGCCTGGCGCGCGTGATGCCTGTGTACAGCAGTTCCCTGGAATTGAGGAGCTGGTCGTTTTCGGGCAGTACCAGCGCGACCTCATCGAATTCGGAACCCTGCGTCTTGTGCACCGTCATGGCATACACGACTTCCAGGGACGGCAGGCGGGACGGGCTGAGAAAACGCAGCTCCTCACCTTTGGCAAAGGCCACGCGCAGCCCCCGACCATGGCGGACAACCACTCCGATATCGCCGTTGAACAGGTCCAGCTCGTAATGGTTGCGCGTCACCATGACAGGACAGCCGGGGTACCACCTGCCCTCGCCCGCGATCAGCCCCGCCCGGCGCAGCCGTTCCCCGACATAGGCATTGATCTGTTCGACTCCCTGTTCGCCGGCCCGTGTTATACAAAGAATACGGAACGCAGACAGCAGGGCAAAACACTGCTCTGCATCAGCGGCCTGCAGCAAGGGGACATAGCGGGTCTCGATCAACGGATCGAGCCAGGCCTGCAGTTCCCTGCCTTCCTGCAATTGCAGGGCATCGGAACTGTCACCGAGAATCCGCCAGCTCTCTTCGGCATCACCGCTGATGACAGCCGCTGCCAGCCGGCCTATCCCGCCTTCATCGGAAAAACGCCGGCTGCGGGTCAGCTGGCTGAGGTAATCGGCACCCTGCCCCCTTGCCTGGGATGGCCGGATGCCTGTCAGCTTCTCCAGCCACATACAGTTGTCCTCACTGTACCCGGGATGCGGACGGGGGATCAGGTCCGCCAGTACACTGCCGGCTGAAACCGAAGGCAACTGATCCGGATCACCCAGCAGAATCAGCATGGCGCCATCAGGCAGTGCCTGAAGCAGGCGGTACATCATGGGCAGATCGACCATGGAAGCTTCATCCACCAGCAGCGTATCAACCATGAGCGGATTGTCAGCATTGTGACGGAACTCATGCTGACCGGGGATGACACCAAGGCAGCGATGCAGGGTGGTGGCATCTTCCGGGATGGCATCCAGGTCGCGGGGCTCCAGCAGACCCTGCCGGTGCAGCTCTGCCTTGGCCGCCACGATAGATTCATTCAGTCGCTGGGCCGCTTTCCCTGTGGGCGCCACCAGACGGATGCGCAGGCTGTGACCGTGGAGGCGCTGCATGGCGGCCAGCAGGCTTGTCACAGTGAATGTCTTGCCCGTACCTGGACCGCCGGAAATAACGGCAAACCGCTGCCGCAGGGCGTTGGCCACGGCCTGGCGCTGCTGGTCTTCAGGGTCTGCCTGCGGAAACAGCTGCGCCAGCACCCCGGCAGTCCTGCCTGCATCCGGATCCAGTTGCTGACACTTCATCTGTCCCAACCTGTCGGCCACACCCTTTTCGAAGCGCCAGTAGCGCCGCAGGTAAAGACGCTGATATTCGTAAACCAGCGGCTGATTCTGTTCCGGCCCGAGGCCCCATGTGGAAATTTCCTGTTGCCAGGTCTCCGGATCAGGAAAGACGAACCCACCTGCGCCTGTTTCTTCCTGCCAGTACCTGTTCCCGGCTTCTGCTGTCAGCTTCAGACAACTGTGACCACCTCTCAGCAGTGCGGACAGCAGCAGGATGCTGTGAAACAGCAGAGCCGGGTTTTCCACACTGAATCGGCTGCACAGCGCTTCTGCCAGGTAATAGTCGATGGCTTCGACTCCCTGCAGCTGCTGACGGCACTGCCGGTAGCTGTCATACATCGGCTTGCCGTCCAAACAGGGTGTCGAGTTGCTGCAGCAGTTGTCCGGAAAGCTCCCGGTGGTACACACCGGTATCCCCGGCAGGTGACATGCCACGCAGGTAGAAGTAATACACACCGCCGAAATGCACCTCGGGCTGGTAGCCGTCGAGATGCGCCCGGAGATAACGGTGCAGCGCCAGACTGTAGAGCAGGTACTGCAGATCATAGAAGGATCGCTGCATGCTGTTTTCGATCATGGGCATGCTGTAATCCTGCAGCCGGGTACCCAGAAAATTGGACTTGTAGTCCGCCACATAATAGCGCCCCTGCCACTCGAAGATCAGGTCGATAAAGCCATGCATCATGCCGCGCAGGCGGCGCGTTGCCGGCAATTCGATGGCCGAATCCTGTCCACGGTGCTGAGCGAGTATCTGTGCCAGTTCCGCCACGTTGCCTTTCAACATGGGAAAGTAAAAGGCCGTCTCGCGCAGGGTTTGCGGCCACGCCAGCCCGGACAGGGTCAGGCCTGCAGGGAGCGGCGTGTCCAGTACCGCCTGCAGCCAGCTCACCAGGTCGGCACTCTGGAACCCTTCGGGCAACGGACCGAAGCCTGCCAGAGGCCTTTGCAGGACATGCTCCCAGTCGGGACGTGAGAAATCCAGATGTTCGAAGATTTCGTGCAGCAGATTGCCTGCCGCCGCACCGGCCGGCAGGGCAAAGCGCAGCTGGGGGGCTGCTTCCGCCTGCCGTGGCTCGTCCTGATCCCTGTCCGGCAGGGTGATGCCGCCATGACGCAGATTGCGTGTAAGGGCGGAAAAGGAACCCAGCCACCAGTCACGCCGGATACGGCCCGTAAAAGTGGCTGCCACCAGCACCTGCTCATCCCCGCTGCCCGCAAGATTTTGCAAAAATGGAAAGCTGACATCTTCCACCCTTGTCAGGGCGATAGCCTCGTCACCCTGGGCAAGGTCGTCAAGAGCCGGCTCCAGACCGCCAACATCATCCAGCCTGAGTACCTGCCCCAGGGGAGCCCGCGCACTATCCCTGAAGGGCGTGCTGCAGACATAACAGCGTGCGATGGCGCGTGTCGCCGCCACGTAAAGCAGGCGCACCGATTCCGCGTGACCTTCTTCCCTGACCAGTTTGACCTTTTCGGGGTCGTTGCCGAGATAGTTCACGGGCTCCAGCGTGTTCCTGTCGTGGTAGCTGAGTACTTCCACATTCTTGTTGCCGAACCTGGCGGGGTCCCTGTAACGCGAGGCAAAGGGGATGAACACCACGGGATATTCCAGCCCCTTGGCACCATGCAGGGTCTGGATGCGCAGCAGGTCGGCATCTGTCTCCAGGCGC
>DRLF01000391.1 GCA_011051425.1 Thiolapillus brandeum
GGTGTTCAATGCACTGGGCAATAATCTTTCCTATTTCTTTTCTCCCACGGAAGTGGCCGAAAACAAGGCGCCTGCCAATCATGTGTTCCGTCTCGGCGGGCTGGTGCAGCCGGGCACGCTTGAGCGGGGTGAAAAGCTTACCGTGCATTTCGATGTGACCGACAATGCCCACACGGTCAAGGTTGCCTATACAGGCATACTTCCCGATCTGTTCAAGGAAGGTCAGGGCGTGATCGCCCAGGGGCGTATGGGGCCTGATGGTGTATTCGTTGCCGAGGAAGTGCTGGCCAAGCATGATGAAAACTACATGCCGCCCGAAGTGGCGGATGCGCTGGAGAAAGGCCACCAGAAAGGTGTTGCTGACATGGCCAAGGGGAACAAGCCGCTATGATTCCTGAAATCGGACATTTTGCCCTCATCCTCGCGCTGGTCGTCGCGCTGGTTCAATCCATTCTTCCCCTGGCGGGTGCACAACGCGGCATCGCTTCCTGGGTGGCTGTTGCCAAGCCCGCCGCAAGGCTGCAGTTCCTGTTCATGGTCATTTCCTTCGCCTGCCTGACATGGAGCTTCATGCAGAGTGATTTCTCGGTGCTGTATGTCGCCACCAATTCCAATACCGCACTGCCGATCCTGTACAAGATATCCGGTGTATGGGGCGCTCACGAGGGTTCGCTGCTGTTGTGGGCATTGATCCTGACGGTCTGGACCACGGCGGTGACACTTTTCGGACGCAGCATTCCCCCGGTGATGATGGCGCGGGTGCTGGGCATCCTTGGCCTGATTTCTGTGGGCTTCCTGATGTTCATGCTGTTTACTTCCAACCCGTTCGAGCGTCTGATGCCACCCGCACCGGAAGGCCGGGATCTCAACCCGCTGCTGCAGGATCCCGGGCTGGCGATACACCCGCCCATGCTCTACATGGGCTACGTGGGTTTCGCCATTCCCTTTGCCTTCGCCCTGGCCGCCATGCTGGGCGGGCGCCTGGATGCTGCCTGGGCCCGCTGGTCGCGGCCCTGGACGCAGATCGCCTGGGTGTTTCTGACCCTGGGTATCGCGCTGGGCTCCTGGTGGGCCTATTACGAACTGGGCTGGGGCGGCTGGTGGTTCTGGGATCCCGTGGAGAATGCCTCCTTCATGCCCTGGCTGGTGGGTACGGCCCTGATGCACTCCCTGGCGGTCACCGAGAAACGCGGCGCCTTCAAGGCCTGGACGGTGCTGCTTGCCATCTTTGCCTTCTCACTGAGCCTGCTGGGCACTTTCCTGGTGCGATCCGGCGTGCTGACATCGGTACATGCCTTTGCCGCTGACCCGTCCAGGGGGCTGTTTATCCTGGTGTTCCTGGTGGCGGTCGTGGGTGGTTCTCTGACCCTTTATGCGGTGCGGGCTTCCAAGGTGCGAAGCTATGTGCGCTTCGACCTGGTGTCCCGGGAAACGGCACTGCTGCTGAACAACGTGATTCTGGTGGTTACCTGCGCCAGCATCCTGCTCGGCACTCTGTATCCGTTGCTGCTCGATGCACTGGGTCTGGGCAAGATTTCTGTGGGGCCTCCCTATTTCAACAGCGTGTTCATCCCTCTGACCGTGCCTTTGGCTGTCCTGATGGGGATAGGCACCCTGGCACGGTGGAAGCGTGACAGCTTCGCCAATATCTGGCCAAAGGTGCGGGTTGCGCTGGCCGCCAGTGTGATTTTTGGCGTGCTCTATCCCATTGTTGTCATGCAGCAGTTCAGCTGGCAGGCCGCGGCGGGCATGGTGCTGGCCTTCTGGGTATTCTTCACCACCCTGAAGGCTACCAAAGAGCAGGCGCGTGGCCGCGGACTGGGCGGACTGTCATTGTCTCACTGGGGCATGGTGCTGGGGCACACGGGTATCGCCGTGTTTATCGTCGGCATCACCCTGACCTCGATATACAGCACTGAAAAGGATCTGCGCCTGGAGGTCGACCAGACCTACGAAATGGGCGGTTATGCATTCAACTTCAAAGGTGCCACTCATTTGCAGGGGCCCAATTACACGGGTGACCGCGGTGAGGTCGTTATCACGCAGAATGGCGAGCAGGTGGCCGTACTGTATCCTGAAAAGCGCAACTACCGCTCCGGTATGCCCATGACGGAAGCCGGGATCGATGCCGGACTGACGCGGGATCTGTTCGTTGCCATGGGTGAACCCCTGGGCAGTGACGGTGCCTGGAGTGTGCGTCTGTATCACAAACCCTACGTGCGCTGGATTTGGCTGGGAGCGCTGATCATGGCTTTTGGCGGTATCCTGTCTGCATCTGACAAACGCTACCGGGTGCTGGCGCGCCGCCGTCAGGAAGCACTGGCAAGAGGTGTGGCATGATTCGTTATCTGTTGCCTCTGGGTATATTCATCATCATCGTGGGCTTTCTGTTCGTGGGGCTGGGGCTGGATCCGAAGAAAGTGCCTTCGCCCTTCATCGGCAAGCCTGCTCCCGAATTCAATCTGCCCAGGCTGTACAAGCCCGAAGAACGGGTGACCACAGCGGATATGAAGGGCAAGGTCTGGTTGCTGAACGTGTGGGCGTCCTGGTGTGTATCCTGCCGTGCGGAGCACCAGGTGGTTACCCGCTTCGCAAAAACCGGACTGGTTCCCATCTATGGTCTGAACTATAAAGACGAACCTCAGGATGCCAAGGCCTGGCTGGGTGCCCTGGGCAACCCCTATGTGGCCAGCCTGGCGGATCAGGACGGCAACGCGGGTATCGACTGGGGTGTGTATGGTGTGCCGGAAACCTTCGTTGTTGACAAGAAAGGTATCGTGCGTGACAAGGTCATCGGCCCGGTTACCGAAGAGATTGTTCAGGAACGCCTGATTCCCCTGGTGAAAAAGCTGCAGGCAGAGGAAGGATGATGAGAGTATTACTGCTGATATGCCTGCTTGCGGCGACAGCTGCCGTTACGGCAAATATCGAAACCTACAAGTTCGACGATGCCCGGAAAGAGGCCGACTATCAGACGCTGGTGCACGAGCTGCGCTGCCTGGTCTGCCAGAATCAGAACCTTGCCGACTCCAATGCGGAACTCGCACAGGACCTGCGCCGCAAGACCTATGAAATGGTCGAGAAAGGCCTCAGCAAGGATGAAGTGGTCGAGTACATGGTGGCCCGCTATGGCGATTTCGTACTTTACAAGCCGCCGCTGCAGAGGAATACCCTGGCATTGTGGGGCGGTCCTTTTGTCATCTTCATCATCGCGGTGGTGGTGCTTATTCGCATCATCCGTCGCAGACCTTCCAGCAGCGAGCGTCTTCTCAGCGAAGAGGAGCGTCAACGCGCCGAGCAGTTGCTGAAACAGCAGACCGAGGAAAAATAATGACTTTCTGGATTATCGTCGCCCTGATGCTGGGGCTGGGTATCGCTGTGCTGGCATTTGTGCTGTTGCGCAAGCGCCCGGATATCACAAGCAACCGGCGGGAACAGAATCTGTTGCTGGCAAAGGAAAAGCTGGCGGAGCTGGATCAGGAAAAAGCCGCGGGCAATCTGGATGATGAAACCTATGCCCAGGCGAAGGAAGAACTGGAAACCGGCCTGTTGGAAGATACGGATGTGGAAGAAGCAGTGGCCAGGGTGCGGCCCGCCAGCGCCAGGGCTGCTGCAATCGCTGTCGCCCTGCTGGTGCCGTTACTGAGTGTTGGCATCTACATGAAGCTGGGATCTCCCCAGTACGTGGTTATGAGTGGCACGCCCGGTGCACAAAGTCCCCATGCCATGAACGGGGACGGTAAGACGCCCACCATGGCAGAGCTGCTGACAGGCCTGGAAGAGCGTGTGAAGCAGGCACCGGATGACCCCGAAGGCTGGTTCATGCTGGGGCGCGTCTATCAGTCCATGCAGCGTTATCCCGATGCGGTCAAAGCCTACGAGGAACTGCGCAAACTCACCGATGACCATCCCCAGGCACTGATCGCACTGGCGGACTCCCTGGCCATGGTGCAGGGTGGCAAGCTCAGTGGCCGTCCCTATGAACTGGTGCGTCAGGCCCTGGACAAGGCGCCGGACGATCCAACGGCCCTGTGGCTGGCGGGTCAGGGAGCCATGGAAGCAGGGGACTACCAGAACGCCATCTATTACTGGCGCCAGGCCGAAGCCGGTCTGGCCGACAAGCCGGATTACGTCCAGGAGCTTCGCACCCTGATCCGGCAGGCGAAGGAGGTTGCCGCCAAGGCGGGTGTGACCATAGAGGATCCTGGCTCATCTGTTGCTGACAGTGCACAACCCGTTGCTGCGGGACAGGGGATCAACCTGAGCGTCAGCCTGGCGCCTGCCTTGCAGGACAAGGTCAGCCCCGGTGACCGGCTGTTCATCTTCGCCAAGCAGGTGCAGGGGCCACCCATGCCAGTGGCCGCCGTGCGCATCACTGCCGGTGACCTGCCTGCGAAGCTGGTACTGGATGACAGCAGCATGCTGCAGCAGGGAAACAAGCTGTCTGACTACAAGCAACTGAAGCTGGCTGCCCGCATCGCCAAGGGTTCCCAGCCCATGGCAGCCAGCGGCGACCTGCAGAGCAGCGAGGTAGTCGTGTCAGTGGGTGATGGAAAGCCGGTGGAACTGGTCATCGACCAGGTCGTTCCCTGATTCCCGGATCGGCTTAGCGCCAGGCAAAGCGTTTGATGTCGGCGTTCTCCGGCAGCGTTTTGCCTTCCAGCAGAAAGGCAGTCATCTGCTGACTGTACCAGGGAATGGTCAGGCTGCCGTGGGCGCCGAACCCATTGAAGATATGGAGCTGCGGGTGCGCCGGGTGGGTGCCCAGGAAAGGCTGGCGGTCACTGGTGGCGGGCCGCACTCCGGCTTCGCTTTTTTCCAGCGTGAGCAGTTCCGGGTGGTCCAGCAGCCTGCTCATCCCTTCCAGCAGTGCCTGAACACCTTCGGCAGCAGGCTGGTTGTCCTGAATCCGGTGATTGTGGGTGGAGCCCAGGCGGAATGCGCCGTTGTCCACGGGCAGCAGCCAGGTGGCAGCATTGATGATCATGTCCGGCAGCTGACCTGATCCGGGTCTTGCCTGCAGGGTGAGAATCTCTCCCTTGTCGGGAGCAAAGGGCAGATATCCGAACCAGGGGTTTTTCATGCTGCGGTAGCCATCGCAGAAGATGATGCCTCCTGCGCGCAGCCTGCCATACCGCACCCCATGGTCATCGACCGAAATATCTTCTGAATCGACAGAGGCGATTTCCAGCGCCTGCCGTGCTTTCAGCCAGTCCGCCAGAAATGCCAGCAGGGAAGGGATGCGCACGTACCCGGTGCGTTTTTGGACAAACCCACCCAGGGGCGCCGCCACCGGCTGCGGCGGATGGCCCGGCGCAAAAACGCTGCCGAACAGATCCTGTATGTTCTCTTGCCCGGACAGGCGTTCATAGTATCGGTGCTGATCTTTTTCCCGGAACAGGCGCAGCATGTCCACCCATTGCAGGAAAGGCTGTTTCGCCAGCCGGGAAAGCTGGGTGTAGGTGGCCCCGACGGCTTCCAGCCAGACATGGACGTGGGGTGAATGGTTGAAACGCTTGCCCGCCAGAGGGTTGATCACACCAGCGGCGACCATGGACGAGGAACTGGCATGGCCGTCATCCAGGACACACACGCTCTTTCCTTCGTTGATCAGGCGCCATGCCAGCAGGCTGCCGGCCAGCCCCTGGCCGATGATCAGGTAATCGTAAATCTTGTTCTCAGGCACTATACTTCCGGTTCAATAATAAATAATCAGTGTGTGATATGAGTTATCTGACCCGCCCCCTCGACCAGAAAGGCATGCCAGCCGGTATTCCTTACATCATCGGTAACGAAGCCGCGGAACGCTTCAGTTTCTATGGTATGCGTACCATTCTGGTGGTGTTCATGACCCAGTATCTCATGGGCGCCAGTGGTGTGCTGGCACCCATGGGAGAGGAGGATGCCAAGGGCTGGTATCACCTGTTTGTTTCAGCGGTCTATTTTACGCCTCTTTTTGGCGCTGTTCTGGCGGACGTGTGGTGGGGAAAGTACAAGACCATACTGCTGCTGTCACTGGTTTACTGCGGAGGGCATCTCGCCCTGGCGCTGGATGATACCCGTCTGGGTCTGGGGCTGGGGCTAGGTCTGATCGCCCTGGGGGCTGGTGGCATCAAGCCCTGCGTCTCGGCCCATGTGGGAGACCAGTTCGGGCATGGTAACCGTGCGCTCATCAGCCGCACCTTCGGCTGGTTCTACATGGCGATCAATGTGGGTGCCTTCATTTCGACACTGCTGACACCCTGGTTGCTCAAGGAGTACAGTCCCCACTGGGCTTTTGGCGTACCGGGTGTGCTCATGGCCCTGGCCACGCTGATGTTCTGGATGGGGCGTAACAAGTTTGTGCACGTGCCTCCGGCAGGCAGGGTTTTTCTTCAGGAAGCCTTGTCCAGAGATACGCTGCGCATTTTCGGGCGGCTGCTGCTCATCTATCTGTTCATTGCCGTTTTCTGGTCGCTCTATGACCAGACAGGTTCGTCCTGGGTGCTGCAGGCTCAGCACATGGAGCGACATCTGCTGGGTTTTGAGTTGCTGCCGTCGCAGATTCAGGCGATCAATCCTCTGCTGATCATCGTGCTGATTCCGCTGTTCAGCTATGTGATCTATCCGTTTCTGGGAAAGATGATGAAGCTCACGCCAATGCGCAAGGTAGCCATGGGCTTCCTGCTGGCAGCTGCGGCATTTGCGGTTTCCTCTCTCGCGCAGGAACGTATCGATGCCGGCGGTACGCCGGGCATCTGGTGGCAGTTGCTGGCCTATGTACTGCTTACCGGCGGGGAGGTGATGGTGTCCATCACGGCACTGGAATACTCCTATACCCAGGCACCGCGCACCATGAAATCCTTCATCATGGCGCTGTTCATGCTGTCGGTATCGCTGGGGAATATCTTTACCAGCACGGTGAATTTCTTCATCCAGAATGAAGACGGCACGGTGATGCTGGAGGGGGCAGACTACTACTGGTTCTTTACCATACTCATGGCGGTGACGGCGGTGCTGTTTGCGCTGCTGAC
>DRLF01000392.1 GCA_011051425.1 Thiolapillus brandeum
ATCACCTGCAGGCCATGTCCATTGGCTTCCTCATTGACGAAGAGACGCCCATGATCTGGCGTGGCCCCATGGTCACCCAGGCCCTGGAGCAACTGCTCAACGACACCAACTGGTCCGACCTGGACTATCTCATCATCGACCTGCCCCCCGGCACCGGCGACACCCAGCTGACACTGGCGCAGAAGGTGCCCGTGTCCGGCGCTATCATCGTCACCACGCCCCAGGATATTGCCCTGCTGGACGCTCGCAAGGGCTTCAAGATGTTCGAGAAGGTGGAAGTACCCGTACTGGGTATCGTGGAGAACATGAGCATCCATATCTGTTCCAACTGCGGCCATGAAGAGCATATCTTTGGCGAAGGCGGCGGCAAGAGCATGTCTGATCAGTACGGTGTGGATTTTCTCGGTGCGCTGCCACTGGAAATGCGCATCCGTGAGGAAACTGATTCCGGCAAGCCCACGGTGGTTGCCGAGCCGGACTGCCGCACTTCTGAGATCTACCGTGAAATTGCCCGCAAGGCAGCTGCCAAACTGGCGGTGCAGGCCAAGAGCTATGCATCCAAGTTTCCCAATATCGTGATCCAGAACAACTGATTCGATGCCCGGCCTGTCCGGGCAGAAATTCAGGTTACAGTAAGCCCCTCGACCATTCATTTGGCGGGGGCTTTTTCATGTGTAACTACTCAGCTCACCACTGAAATGCGCCAGCTCTGCGTTCAAAAATGGTCATTTACACTTGTAAACTCACATTTTTTACCTTGATCTGACGCATTTCAGCGGCAATCTGAGCAGTTACTCTCATGTCTTGTGTATGGAATGCGCTGCCGTTCTTTGGTAGTGTCGCCAGGACAGGAAGGATGACACGAAAAACAGCTCTATATCTCTACGAAGGAACCGACCATGTCTCAAGACAACCCTGACAATAAACACTGGCTCTGGCTGCTGATCGCCGGATTTGTTCTTGTGGCTGCCGGCCAGTTTCTCGTTGATGTGGAGGGCTGGCTGAAGGCAGCGCTGTTGGGCGTGGGTGGTCTGATGATCGTTTTTGCATCTTCTGAAATGATGATCAAGGCAGTGGATGGTTACGCAAAACGCAAGAAGATGAATTCGTTTGTGGCGGGTACCATGGCTGGCCTGTCCAGCAATATCCCCGAAATGGTGATGCTGGCTTTCGTGCTCATGGCCACGCCGCGAGTGGGTTTCATCGTCACGGTACTGACTCTGCATGTCGGTGCAGCGGCTTTTGGACTCTACTGCGGACTGTTGCCGCGGGATGTCGAAGGCAATGCTAGCCTGCCCAAGCCTCTGGTTGGTCTGAGCACGGATCTTTACGCGGCTGCTGCCGGTGTGTTCTTCAGTCTGGGCGTCATCATGCTGCTCATGAAAGCCTTTGCTGTTCGTGGAGGTGGCGTGGCGTCTCTCAACACCACCGATCTGTATGTATTTGGTGTGATCCTGCTGGCCATCCAGGTGGTTGCCACTTCCCGTCTGATCAAACGCTTTTCTGCAGAACACAAACCGGAATCGGCGGAAGACATCCCAGTGGAAACTATAGAGCATGAAAGGCTGATGCCCGTCAGTGCCATCGCTTCATTCGGGCTTGCCGGATTGTTTGTTTCGGTGATCGGTGGGCATTCGGTGGGGGAGTTTGCCGACATACTGGTTCATCAGCTGGAGGCTGCAGGTTATTCAGAGATGTTTGGTGCGATCATATTGAGCCTTTTCTCGGCAGCGGGCGCCTTTATCATGATCGGCACTGCTCATTTCCAGAAGAAGTACAGCATCGCCATGGCAAATGCGTCCGGCGCCATCACCCAGGTGCCTTTCCTGGTCTTGCCAATCGCCATGATCCTGCTGGCGGTTTTCACTCAGACCGGCATCATCCCTGCCCTTGATGGTGGCAGCGGCGTCATCCCCATTGATATCCACACGACCAGTGCCATCCTCCTGGGTTTCCCCTCGATGCTGGTGCTGTGGAAAGCCGTACAGGATGATGGCAAGGTGAACTGGGTGGAGACCAGTACCATGGTGGCCATCTTCTTGCTCGTCATCTATCTGCTCGTTGCCCATGGCTGATCCTGGTGTTGCTCATGTACCGGATTGTGGGCCATAAAGCATCAACATAATCAAGAATATAAGGAAGTTCTAAATAGCAGGCTGGTTGTAGACGGCAATAGCCATAACTGGCAAACTCTGAAGCATGATAATAAGAATTTTATGCTTTTCTAGCTTTAGCATTTTACTGTCGTTTTTTTCACAAGCATGGGCATTGAAGCCACCACCTTATCCGCAAGGAGAATTGAACGGCTTGCAGATTGCTGAGCAGGTATATGCCGTTTCACACGGGTTGCTGGTCAGAAATGCCGTAAGCAGGCAGCATGGCAAGGATGTTGCCATGGTGGTGAACCGTGCCCCTCTGGAGCGGAGAAAGAGCGGCCGGCGTCCTATCGTCAATACCTTTGAGACTTACGGTAACAGCCATCCGCAGAATCCCGCACTGGACTCTATGCAGATGGCGATCATCAAGTCGGGCAAGGCGAAAGGAACGGGCATTCTTTTCGTCAGTTACAGCGACCCGTCGAAACCGGGCATCATGAGCATCTGGCTGCCTGCCCTGCGCAAGATCCGGCGCATCAACGAACCATCGTACGAAGATACCTGGGTGGGTACCAATCTGACCTATGGCGAACTGGTGCTGAGGAAACCCGAAGACGAGGTTCATGAGCTGCTGAAAGAAGATGTGTTTCAGGATTGCCTGCCGGTGATGAAGCTTGGCTCCAGGGAAGTCAACCGTTACACCAGGAAGCTTCCTGCTTCCCAGTGTGGCCACAAGGGTAGGGCGGTGTACGTGGTCAAGAGCACTACCAGGTTTGAAAACTGGTGGTATGACTACCACATCAGCGAGATCGACAAGGAAACCTTCGCCATCTACCGCACGGTGTATTTCAAGGATGGCAAAAAGATCAAGACCATCAGCATCGACTGGCAGTCCCTGGAGCAGGAAGACCCCAGGATCCAGTATCCCCGCTATATCTATGCCATCACCCATGACAATGGCATCGACAGTATGGTGTACGTGCCGCGCAGTACCGTGGAACTCAACCAGGATCTGCCTGACGCCTTCTGGTCGGAAGCCACGCTGAAGAAATTCGGCAAGCGCTGAGGGCGATACCGCGTGGCTAGAGCGCCTGTTGCCGACCGCTATGCCCGATTCGTGCTGCGCCACCGCTGGGCCGTCGTCATTTCCATTTTTCTTTTCACCGCGATCGCTGCGTTCTATATCAAGGACGTGAACCTGCGCAACGATCCTGATTCGCTGCTTCCCCTGACCAACCGCTATATCGCCACCAATCTGTATGCGGAACGCCACTACGGCATGGGAAACATCATGGTGTGGGGGTTCAAGCTCAAGGAAGGAGATATCTTTCAGCCCTGGTTCGTGCAGATGCTGGATGCGTTCTATGACGATGCCAGCAAACTGGGGTTTGCCAATGAGGAGAACTTTGTCGGCCTGCCGTCCCCGCGAATGCGGCACCTGGGATTGTCCAAAGACGGGGGGCTGGATTTCAAGCGCCTGATCCCGGCGTCAGGCCTGTCCCATGATCCGGTCATCCGGCAGCAACAAATCAGTTTCCTGAAAAAAGGTATTCAGACTCATCCGGTGCTGGAGCCCCTGCTCGTGTATTACGAGAATGACGCCGGCGAGAAATGCAATCTGGTGGACAAGAACGGCGTGCTGTCGAATGAATCCGTCGCTTATGCCCACGAGAGCTGTACCGCCAAAGCGACATTCATCGTTGGTGATTTCAACGACAGCCTCAAAGACAATTACCTGAGCTGGATAAAAGCCGTCCATGACCTGCAGGACAGATATGAAAAACGCTATGGTGACCGTGTCGAATTCATTCTCTCCGGTGAACCTTATTTTCTCGCTGCCATGGTGGAAGAGGTTTGGGACAAGGCCTGGCTGTTTGGCATTTCACTGCTGATCATCCTGGTGGTGCTGTGGTATGAGTTCCAGCACTGGAACTGCTCCATATTCCCCCTGCTGGGCGTGGGCGCCACCATCGTGCTCACGCTGGGCCTGATGGGGTTCACCCAGTTCAAACTCACCACCATGATGGTGCTGACCCCCATGCTGCTGCTGGCCATCGGTATTGGCCACGCCATGCAGGTAACGCGCCGCTTCACCCAGGAACTCCACAAGAAGAATGATGTGGAAAATGCGGCATACCAGGCGATCCGCCACACCATCGTACCGGCTTCCCTGTCCATCGGTACCGATCTGCACGGCTTTTTCGCCATTTCGTTCGTTGATATCTCGTTCTACAAGGCCTATGCCTATTTCGGCATCTTCGGCATGGCCACGCTGATCCTGACCACTACGACACTGATTCCCCTGCTGATGACTATGGTGCCGCCGAAGCTGGGCAGTCATGAAAGAAAGCAGCGCCACTGGGAAAGGTCCATGGGCAGAGGCGTTGCCGCATTGCTCACCGGTCCGTGGAAATGGATCCCGCTGGCGCTGGTGGCCGGCATCGTCTGGGCTTCCGCCCATTACGCGCAACTGGGTCGTGGTGTCGAAGCCCTGCTGGCGGGGGAGGCCGGGCGCGCTGACCCCGAGGTGGCGCGTATTCAGGACGAGTTCGATATCATGCCGGGGGCCGAAAAGGGTATCGACTATCCCCGTGCGGCGTTCAAGGATCACTACCTGCTGGGAGAGCTGACCGGCAGCGGCGAGGTGAAGGAGATCAGTGATCTGAACAAGTTTTCGCAGATGATGCCGGGGGCGATCACTGCAAACATGATTATCCGTTCGAAGAAAGGCGTATTGCCGCCCTGCGGGCAGGATGCCCGGGATGAGAACGACAATCGCATCATCGGACCGGACAAGTGTTACGACGATATGGAAGATCCACCCCAGGGCATCTATAACGACGTGACCGTGCTCAAGGCGCTGTCGGATTTCGAGGACTGGCTGCGCAAGTATCCTTATGTGGGTTATTCCACGTCCTATATCCAGTTCGTCAAGACCATCAACATGATGCTGAATACACCTGCGGGTGAAGCGCCCATGCATCACATGAACCTGTTCGCCATCCCGACGCACAAACACATGATGGCCAATCATTACGCTTATGCCGACGCGGAAGATCCCGATTATCTTCCGGATCCCGCTGACACGGTGCAGCTCTACAATGCCATGCTGGTCAGCAGCAGCGGACCGGGAGAGCTGGACTCTTTCGTGAATACCGCAACCTGGGATGAAGGCGTCATCGTCAGCTTTATCAACACCATGGACCCGGTGGAAACCCACAAGACAGTGGTGGATATCCAGAACTACCTGCAGTCCCATGCCAACGATCCGGGCATGGACAAGATTCGTGTCGGCATACTGGCTGGCGAGAAGATCCAGATCAAGGACGGTGACAAAACGAAAACAATTGTCACGGAAGAATCGATTCCCGGCGGAAAAGCAGCCATTGGCGGCTTCCTCGGCATCACCGAAGCCACGCGGGATGTGGCCTTTGCCGAATGGCTGCATGCACCGGCCATGACCTCCATGACCGTTTTTCTAATGACGGCCATCATGTTCCGTTCATGGACTATCGCCTTCATACTGATCAGCCTGTGTTTCATCACCCTGATGTCCCAATACGGACTGGCCGGGTACATGACCTCCATAAAGGAATGGTCTGCCAATCTTGCTTTTCACGTGCAAGTGGCCCTGAGTATCGCCATGGGTCTGGGTATCGACTATGGCGTGTACATGGTCTCGAGGCTGCGGGAAGAGATGCAGGCCACCGGCTCTGACTGGCGCAAGGCTTTGAGAAATACGGTGCAGACAACGGGTTCGGCAATCGTCATTTCCGTGGTGGTGCTGCTCGGCAGCGTGATCCCCCTCATGAACACCAAACTGGCCAATACCTGGTCGGTCAGCCTGTATGTTGCCGAGGCGTTGATTCTTGATGTCATCGTTGCCCTGCTGTTCCTGCCGTTGATCATCCACTGGCTGAAGCCCAAGTACGTTTTTCCCGACGAAAAGCACGATTGATTTGCCGGGAATGTAAGAGCCAGAACGCTATTTCCTGATCTGACGGTTTTTCCGCATGCCATAAGCTTGGCGCTTTCCTCCCCAATGCCTGCCTCCTGTTCGACATTTTTTTGACTTTCCGGCAGCGGGCTCCGGCAACCGGACGGCAAGACCTTGCCTCTGGCCCGCGTAAGTCAGCAGAATGGGAGGTAAGATGATATTTACCTTTTATTTTCATAGACTTGTGTGTGACTGTAAGCGCTTGTGCTTCGTCCGCGTCACCTGTGCTTGTGTCAGGAAGCAATTGTCAAACAATGCTATATATTACAGAGGCTTATCTCTGAATCGACGAAACTATGCGGTCTTTATGATCTCCTGTAAGCAGTCTGGCCAAGCAATTGTTTTTACCTGGAAT
>DRLF01000393.1 GCA_011051425.1 Thiolapillus brandeum
GACGAAATCCTGCAGGCCCAGGCTCAGTTGAATGGAGATACCAATCTAGGCAGCAGCTCAGGGGATACCCGCATCGTGTATGACAGCCGCGGCTTTACCCCCAACACCAACCTTACCTTTTCACTCTGCGACGACCGGGGCAGTAACTATGGCAGGTCCATATCCATCAGCAATACCGGCCGAGTGACCCGGGGAGGCGCCGTAACATGCTGAAGAATTCTCGTCTCAACCAGCAGGGGTTGTCGCTGCTCGAGGCCATGATCGCCCTGGTCATCATCTCGGTCGGCCTGCTGGGCATCGCCGCCTTGCAGATCAATGCCCTGAAACAGAACAACAGCGCCTACTGGCACAGCAAGGCGGTCTGGATCGCCCACGACATGGCCGAGCGCATGCGGGCCAACAGCAGTGTCACCAATGACTATGTCGGCATCGATACCAACAACGCCTATGCCCAGGACTGTGAGACTGCCGCCTGCACACCTGCCGCCATGGTGACCGCCGATGCCGCCGAATGGAAGGCCATGGTCGAAACCCTGCCTGCAGGTCGCGGAATCATACGCAGCCCCGTGGCCGGCGAAACCGAGGTTGCGGTCATGTGGGACGACGAGGGAACCGGCGCGGCCGGCACCAATTGCGGCAACGATCCCAGCGTGGACCTGACCTGTTACACCATCACCCTGAGCACGCCATGAACATGCCTATATCCATCAAACAACAACAGGGCCTGTCCCTCATCGAGCTGATGGTGGCGCTGGTCATCAGCGTCTTTCTGCTTGGGGGAGTGGTTCAGGTGTACACCGCCAACAAGTCGACCTATCGATTCTCGGAGGCCATGTCGAGAATCCAGGAGAACGCCCGCTATTCCCTGGACACGATGGCCCGCGACTTGCGAATGGCCGGTTTCTGGGGTTGCGCCACCTTCGACCCGAACAACCCTTCGAACATTCAGAACAACCTGGACGACACAAGCGGGGGCTATGACCCGGCCATTCATGATTTCGTCAACCAACCGTCTGTTTCGGGCTCGGAAAACGATGGGCTGAACGGCTCCGACAGCATCCGTGTCCGCGGCAGCATGCCGGGCCAGGCCAATGTGGTTCCCCCCTACAATTCACCGACCTCGGCGCAGATCTTCATCAACCAGGCCGATTTCGTGAATCCTGGCGACATTGTCCTGCTAACCAATTGCAAGGGCGCGGACATCTTCCAGGTCACCAACACCACCAACGGTGGCGGAGCGGCCAAACAATCCGTTGTGCACAATTCCGGTGTGGGCTCCCCGGGAAACAGCGCCGGTGCCGGCGGATGCCCTGGTGCGAATCCAAACTGCCTGTCGCAGACCTACGGTGGAGACTCGTCTCTGCTCAAGTTGCAGAGCGTTCGCTACTACATTGCGGCCGGAGCCAGCGGAGAACCCGCCCTCTGGCGCAATGTCAATGGACAGGACCAGGAACTGGTCGACGGTGTCGAGGAAATGCAGATTCTCTATGGCATCAACACCAATAACGCCACCACGGCACCCAATCAGTATGTCACCAGCAACAATGTCGCGAACTGGAACCAGGTCGTGGCCGTCCGCATCATGCTGCTGTTGCGCTCCCCGGATAATGTAAACCTGGACACACCCCAGACCTATCGTTTCAACAACGCCAACCGGGTGGCTCCAGACAACCGCCTGCGCCAGGCCATCTCGACCACGGTCGCCCTGCGCAACAAGCTCCCCTGACAGGTATACAGCCATGAAAAACCATTCTTACAAGAACGGCCAACAACAGGGTTTCACCCTGATCATGAGCCTGGTCATCCTGGTCGTCCTGACAGTGCTCAGCCTCTCCTCGATGCAGAGCACACGCCTGGAAACCGCAATGGCCGGCAACATGCGCGAATCCGACCTGGCCTTTCAGGCCGCCGAAATGGGTCTGGACTCCGCTGAGAACCATGTCGAGACCGTGACCACGTCCAAAACCGATTTCAATGACCTCAACGGTCTCTATTCGGAAGCAACGATCGACCCGGATTATTTCGACGATGCAACCTGGTCGACCAGCCAAAGCGCCTCGGTCAGCCTGTCCCAGCTCTATACCCAGCCGCAATTCATCATCAAGTACCTGGGCGACCGTTCGCAGAATGCAGTAGCCAAGGTAAATATTGGCGGTTACGGCAGCTCCCAACCCGGCATCACCGTATCCAACTTCCGCATCACCTCACGTGGTGTTGGACAAACCAACTCCGCGCCGCGCCTGGTGCAGTCGTATTACGGCAAGGAATTCTGAGTCACTCAGAGGAAACGATCATGAACAAACCCGCTCCTTCACGAAAACTGACCCAAAGCCTTGGCCTCGCAATTGCCATGGTGCTGGCTGCCCCGACACATGCAGCTCCGGGTCCCTTGCCCAAGACCCCCCTGTTCCTCACCAACTCCGTCGAGCCGAATGTGTTCTTCCTTCTCGATGACTCGGGAAGCATGGACTGGGAAGTGATGTATCCGGACGGAACGGCCGGTATCGCCTCTTCCGGCGGCATGCCGATTCTGAATGGCCAGAATGTGGCCTACTGGCATCCGGGCTGGCACGGAAATTACATGTACAACTGGTGGGTTGAAGTTATTCCCCCCGCCAACTGGAGCGACCCGGATCCTACGGTAACCTGGGAAGACAACCTTTGGGTTCTTCGCAATCACAATGCAAACAAGCTGTACTACAACCCGGAAGTCACCTATACGCCGTGGAAGGGTTCCGACAGCTCGGGCAATCCACTCTATCAGGACGCAAATCCGACTGCCGTTCTGCGCGATCCCACGGACCCGGGTGGCGATACCGTCGACCTGACGCAGACCTACGACTGGTGGGATTTCACTACAGGCACCACCTACAATGATGTTACCTACCTTCCCAGCTACTACACCTGGGACGCGGATACCGATGGCGACGGGGAGATCGACCCAGACGAACCCCACACCCTTTACGAGATCAAGCCGAGTACCCCGACTTACCCCTCGGGTCGCAGCTATGCCGAGGAACTGCAGAATTACGCCAACTGGTTCCAGTACTACCGCAAGCGCGAGTTTGCCACCAAGGCCGCAGTGGGCGGGGTCATCAACAACACCGATGCCACGAGGATGGGCTTGCGCGTCATCAATGACGGCCAGATTCAGGATGTCGTCACCATGACCAATCCCACCAACAAGCGGAATTTTCTGCAGTTGTTCTATGACACTCCTTCCCAGCAGGCGGGCACTCCCTTGCGTAGAGGACTGGACCGGACGGGTGAATATTTCATGGAAACCGGGGGCGGTGCACCGATTCTCCCGGCCGATCAGGGCGGTGAGTGTCAGCAGAACTTTGCTCTGGTCATGACCGACGGTTTCTGGAATGGTGGTACACCCGGTGGCATCGGCAATGCGGACGGCGACAACTCCAGCGACTGGGACGGCGATTCGACCCAGTCTATCGACGGCGGAAACTATGCAGACAATTTCTCGGTGACGCTCGCCGATGTCGCCATGTTCTATTACGAAACCGACCTCCGTGGACTGGCCAACAAGGTGCCGACCACCGATGGCGTCGACCTGAATGACCAGCAGCACCTGGTCACCTACACCATCTCTTTCGGCCTGAAGGGAACCCTGGATCCGGAAACCGACGCCCCCACCGACACAGGCTTTGCCTGGCCCGATCCCATGCCGGGTGGTAACGATCTGGAAAAGGTCGATGACCTCTTCCACGCTGCCTACAATGGTCGCGGCTTGTACCTCAGCGCTCAGGATCCGGTCGAGCTCGAAACCTCCCTCAACACGGCTCTGACGGATATCGCCGAACGCACGGCCACGGCCGCCGCCGTAGCGGTGAACTCGGCCCGCCTGACTTCCGAGTC
>DRLF01000394.1 GCA_011051425.1 Thiolapillus brandeum
ACCATGCAAACGGGTAAAGGGATTTACTCTCATCGAGCTGATGATAGTGGTGGCAGTTGTTGGGGTGATCGCCGCCCTTGCATATCCGAGCTATGTGGATTCGGTACGCAAAGGCAAGCGCAGTGATGCACAGTCAGCGCTAATGGAGGTGGCTCAGAAAGAAGAGACCTACTATGCCAGAAACGCCACTTATACCGCAGACATGAGGCTCCTGGGGTACGCCAACCAAAACTGGAACAATGTCAAAGGCGGATCAAGCAAGGTCTACTATCAGGCAAAAGTAAGTGCTGCGGATGCCAATCACTATATCTTGCTGGCCAGACCGAAAGCAGGTACCGACCAGGTAAACGATACTGTGGTACGTTTCAGGCTGGATTCCTCCGGGAAACGTGATTATAAGACCAGTGACAACACTTGGCACCTTGGCTGGAACGCCCACTAGGGCCGCGGTGGCCAGCGATCCTGTGCCGCTTGTTGAATTGGTTTGTTGCTCAGGTGTTGTCTCCGTCAGTCGCAAGTGACCGCATCCCCATTACGCAGGGTTTTCAGTGCTTGTGCTTTCCCGGTGTTGGAGATGACGATCGCCCGGTTGTAGGCGGGTTGTTTGTCGTGACAAAAACGCACTGTTGTGTTGGAAAACCAGCTGCGTCCCAGTGGTATATAGCTGATCCGGTTCCGATGTCGTGAGGAAGAGACTATTCTTATCTCTTTCGTGGTGTTCTTCTGATAGCTGATGATTTGTTCGTCAGAATCTCTTTGACGGTTGCTGTTGGTATCTTCGAACACAAGATAGCCATCCCGCCATTTCTTGGGGTCATTGTTGCATTCGGTACCGTTGGTGGTCGGGCACAATGTAACCCGTTTGCCTCTGGTGACTGCACTTGATCGTGCCAGATGCAATTGTGCAAGAAACAGGTTGACGTTGCTGCTCATGGCATTTTTGGCTTGCATGCCCTGTAATGAGGGCAGGGCAAGGGCGGTAGAAATGCCGACGATGGCGACTGTCGTCAATAGCTCTACCTGTGTCAGTCCCTTTAGCCAGCGGCTTGTGATATCCATATCCTCTTCTCCAAAATTCCATTCATTTTCTGGGAAGACAATCTTAGGCCACGCTTCCTTTCTCGCGCAATCTGTGACAGTTTGTTTCAGAAATATCCTACAGCGCTGTCAGTGATTTTTGAATCTGGAGGCGCCGTTGTAAAGCGTTACCTGAAAGCATGTAGGCCCGGTAGATTTATTGCAGTGCTTTCGGCAGGGGAAAAGTCACCTCTTCCGGCATGCCGCCATCTTCCATGGCTTCCGTTGCACCCCATGCTTTGAGCTGATCCAGCACTTGCTCCACCAGCACTTCCGGTGCGGATGCGCCGGCAGTCAGACCGATAACACTGTTTCCTTCCAGCCATTCCCGGCGCAAATCTGACGGGCCGTCCACAAGATAGGCAGGTTTGCCAAGTTTCTCGGCAATTTCCTTGAGCCGGTTGGAATTGGAGCTGTTGGGCGAGCCAACCACCAGCACCACATCGCATTCTTCGGCCAGACGTTTTACGGCGTCCTGTCTGCTCTGGGTGGCGTAGCAGATATCATCTTTTTTTGGACCTTGTATTTTGGGGAACTTCCCGCGCAAGGCGTTGATGATCTCAGCGGTATCGTCCATGGACAGGGTGGTTTGCGTGACGAATGCCAGTTTGTCGGCGTCTTTCACTGACAGGTGAGCCACGTCTTCCGCAGTCTCCACCAGATATATGCCTGCGGCCTCCGGGCAATGGTACTGTCCCATGGTGCCTTCCACCTCAGGGTGCCCCTTGTGGCCCAGAAGGATGACTTCGAAGCCATTGCGACAATGCCGTGCTACCTGCAGGTGCACCTTGGTTACCAGCGGGCAGGTGGCATCGAATACTCTCAGATCACGGTTTCCCGCTTCATTCTTGACCGCCTGGGATACCCCGTGAGCGCTGAAGATGACCGTGTTGCCATCCGGCACTTCATGAAGCTCGTCCACAAAAATGGCGCCGCGTTTTTTGAGATTTTCCACCACGAAACGGTTGTGCACCACTTCATGCCGGACATAGATGGGAGCACCGAAGGCATCCAGTGCGTGATCCACAATTTCGATGGCACGATCCACGCCGGCACAGAACCCCCGGGGATTGGCGAGAAGAATTTTCATGTGGAAAGCCTGAATATGATCTATTTTTAGTAGACGGACAACAGACTGTACAACATGCAACTGCAAGCAGCAAAGGAGTAGGCCCATGCCAAGCAACAAATGGAAGAAAAATGCCAGTGCCGATGTACCTGACTTACGGGACTGGATGTATGAACCCTCACTGATCCGGCTTGCCCGGCAACTGCCGCCGCCGCGTGATCAGAAGATTCTCAACCAGTACGGTGAAGGCGCCTGCACGGGATTTGCCCTGGCCGCAGCCATCAACCTGCTGTATTCCCGTGCCGGAGAGGATGTACGGGTCAGTGCCCGCATGCTTTACGAGATGGCCAAGCGCAATGATGAATGGCCGGGAGAGGACTATGACGGTACCAGTCTGCGTGGTGCCATCAAGGGCTGGAGCAACATGGGAGTCTGCAGGGACGAGCTGTGGCGCTACCGGGTGACCCGCAAGGGAGATCTTACCGTGAGACGGGCCAAGGAAGCGCGCAGCCATACTTTGGGTGCGTACTATCGCCTGCGCCCCCAGATCAGTCATTATCATGCGGCGCTCAACGAGGCGGGTGTGATTGTCGTCTCAGCCAAGGTACATGCCGGCTGGGATGATCCTGCCGATGGCCGTATCGTCAAAAGCAAGAAGATAACCGGTGGGCATGCCTTTGCCGTGGTGGGATACGATGAAGAGGGTTTCTGGATACAGAATTCCTGGACAGATGGCTGGGGTGATGGCGGACTGGCGCTATGGACCTATGAAGACTGGATCGAAAATGTCATGGATGCCTGGGTGTTCCGCCTGGCATTGCCCACACCTACCATTTTCGGACTGCGTGCCGCCAGTTCCAGGCTGCCCGAGAAGGAACAGGCCGCGCCAAAGGTTCCTCGTTCGGCCATCGCCGGGCATTTCGTGCACGTGGATGACGGCGCTTACAAGGAAGAAGGCCGCTACTGGAGTACATCATTCGATGTGCTGGAAACAGCAAAGCTGGTGGCGGAAAGTCCGAAGTACGATCATTTGCTGCTGTATGTGCACGGTGGCCTGAACTCGCCCAACGATTCGGCGCGGCGCGTGGCGGCCATGCGCAATATTTTCAAGAAGAACCGTGTCTACCCTTTTCACGTCATGTATGACACCGGACTGGTGGAAGAGCTGAAGGACGTTGTACTGCGAAAATCAGCCAAGGCTGCCGGGCGTGTGGGCGCCGCTCTCGACTGTGCGGACCGTTTCGTCGAGGGATTGCTGCGGATGCCGGGCACGCTGGTGTGGGAGGAGATGAAAAAGGATGCCTGTGACGCTTTTGCGCAGACGGGTGCAGCCAGCGATGCCCTGAATCACTTTCTGACGCAGTTCAAGAAAACCGGAAAGACGATGAAGCTGCACCTGGTCGGGCACAGCACCGGTGCGGTCGCCATCGGCCAGCTCCTGCGTACCCTGAGCCGCCGCCAGTTGCAGATTGAAACCTGTTCCCTGATGGCGCCTGCCTGTACGCTGGACTGGTATCGGGACAGTTATGTGCCTGTACTGGATGAAGAAGGCCGGTTGCAGATCAGGGATATGGCCATCTACAACCTGCTGGATGAGCTCGAAAAAGATGACACGGTCACGGCTCTGTACCACAAGTCTCTGCTGTACCTGGTTTCCAATGCCTTTGAGCGACAGAAGGAACGCCCCCTGCTGGGTATGCAGAAGTTTGCCAAGGATGTGCCCAGGGTGGGTGAGTTGCCGCGAATACATTATTCCAATGGTGCTACCGGCGCAATCACCCGCAGTACGACCCACGGTGGATTCGACAACGATGTGTACACGCTGAACCATATCCTCAAGAGAGTGTTGGGCGCTGCGCCCTCACGACCCTTCAGGAAGGAAGACCTGGATTACTGACGGTATCTGATCAGGTCTGGAGTGAGGCGGCAACGCCCTGGCAGAAATGCTGTCCGCCGTATTGCAGTGGCGTGATATGGTCGATACGGAAGCCCTGCTTTTTCATAGCCTGCTGCAGGTCGCTGAAATGCTGGTCGGAATAGGCGGCGGAGCGCAGATCCTTCATGCGCCTGCGGTAGTCATCGTTTTCCCGGCGCAGCAGGCCGATGGCCTGTTTGCGTTGCTGCGGAGTGATGCGTGCCGCATTGCGCCGGTCGAACAGTTGCATGAGGTTGTGGGTGAACATCTGCACATGGGATGGTTCTTTGAGCTGCCGCGCATAGCGGTTCAGCTTGTCGATGCCCTGGGCAAGCTGGCGCTGCAGCTGTTGGGCCTGCTGTTGCTGCGAGGCTGTCAGCGGCCTGTTTTCGGCCACCTGCTGCTGCAGTCCGACAAGCTGTTCCGAGATTTCTGCAAGGCCGGATTGTTCGCACTGGCGAATCTGTTGCAGGGCCTCCCTGGCCTGTTTCAGCACCGCGGAGTCCTGGTGATGGATCATGGCGACGAAAATACCGCCTTCCGGTGTCAGTAGACGCTTGATCTCCCGCAGGGATGCCTGCCTGTCGCCGTATTCAAAGCCGAATTGGCTCATGATGAAATCCTGGCTTCCTGTTTCGAGTCCGGTCTTTTCCATGGGGGTGTTGCCAACGAAATGAATGTTTTTCAGGAGCGGGTTTTCAGACTGCAGTTCCAGCGGATGAATGTCTGAAAAATCGATGCCCGTGATCTGAAAATCGAGACCATGATCGTGGGCATACTGAGCGGCAAGGAGTGCAAGGGCGCCGTTACCCGTGCCCAGATCCAGCAGGCGGGCGTTGGCCTGGAGACCGGAAAACTGTGTTTCCCAGTAGGCTTTGACCGGTCCGTCGTAGTTTTGGGCGAAGGCGCCGTGAAAACTGGTGATGGTGCGGTTTTTCCAGTAAGCCCCCCACTGATCGGCGCTGAGCCGCTCAGCCATGAGAAAGCGCCTGCAGCAGGCATTGCAATGCCTTGCCACGGTGGCTCATGGCATTTTTCACCTCGGCCGGCAGCTCTGCGGCACTGCAGTTCTTTTCCGGAACGAAGAACAGCGGGTCATAGCCGAAGCCGTTTTCTCCCTGTGGCGTACGCAGAATCCGCCCCTCCCAAGTACCCTGGCAGATGATGGGTACAGGGTCTTCCCCGTGCCGCATATACACCATCAGGCACTGAAAGCGGGCAGTACGCTGTTCGTCCGGCACGTCTTCCAGTTCTGCCAGCATCCTGCGGTTGTTGTCGGTGTCCGTAGCATCAGGGCCGGCAAAACGGGCGGAATAAATGCCGGGAGCGCCCTTGAGCGCATCCACTTCCAGCCCCGAATCATCTGCGATAGCCGGGAGGCCGCTCAACACTGCTGCATTTCTGGCCTTGAGAATGGCATTTTCAACGAAGCTCAGTCCGGTTTCCTCGATCTCCGGGATGTCAAAAGCGGACTGGGGCAGTACCTCCATATCCCGATCGGCAAGCAGCTGACCGATTTCCCGGACCTTGCCCTGGTTATTGCTGGCGAGAACGATACGTTGTGTCATGATTTATGGCTGCAGGAAAAAAGGAAATTGTAACTTTTTGTATGCTGGATGTGTCAGAAAACAGCGGAAAGGGCGGTCTGATTGTCGTGCAGGGTGCAAGTGCCCCGTTTTTTCTCCTGCCCTGCAGATAAGGTTGCCCGTCCTGCAAGAGGTGTATAGTAAAAAGATGAATAAAATGAGCGTGTTGAAGAAGGCTTTCCTGTCACTGCTGTTCCTGCCGCTGCTGTCCATGGCGCTGGCAGATGGATCTGTGCCCTGGAAAGACTGGTCGGATGCTGCCTTTGATCAGGCAAAAGCGGAAAACAAACTGGTTCTGGTGGATCTCAGCGCCGAATGGTGTGCCTATTGTAAAAAAATGGATGCCACCACCTGGCAGGACGCTAAAGTGCTGGCTGCCATCGAGCAGGATTACGTGCCCATACAGATCGTGGACGAGAAAGCCCTGGAGCTGGCGGAGCGTTACCGCCAGTACGGCCGGCCGGCGGTCATCATCATGGATGCCGAGGGTAAGGAACTGATGCGCAAG
>DRLF01000395.1 GCA_011051425.1 Thiolapillus brandeum
CTAGCTGGCTGCGCATATGCGGTGGTGGCCGACGTTTCTCCAGGAAGGTTTTCAGTGCTTTCTCATAACGTTTTATTTCAAATTCGCTGAATGCCATATCAGGTGTCCGTTCAATGCTGTTGTGCTGTCAGTCGCGCATAAAGCAGGGGCAACTGTCCGGGCAGTTCCATGGGGTCACGGATCACCACATAGCCGCTGTTGCCGAACAGATGGGGCAGGTAGTCGTTGCCCTTTTCATCGATAGTGACGCAGAAGGGATGGAAGCCCAGGTTGCGTACGCTTTGTACTGCGTGGCGGGTGTCCTCGATACCGTAACGGCCTTCATACTGATCGAGATCGTTGGGCTTGCCGTCGGTGAGGATGAGCAGCAGGCGGCGTCCCGCGCCCTGTTGCTTCAGTCGCTCCGCCGCGTAGCGTATGCCCGCGCCCAGGCGGGTGTAGTAACCGGGCTTGAGTGCTTCGATGCGGCCGCGGATGCGGCCGCTATAGCTTTCATCGAAGGTCTTGATGGCATGAATACGGATGGGATCGCGCTTGCGGGAGGAGAAACCGTAGATGCCGAACTGGTCGCCCGTGGCAGCCAGGCTTTCGGCGAACAGGTAGAGGCTGTCCTGGATCACATCCAGTACCCGTGATTCATCATTCACCCAGGTGTCCGTGGAAAGGGACAGGTCTGCCAGCAGCAGGCAGGCAAGATCCCGGGCACCGGCGTTCATCTGCCGGTAGAGATTGTCCGCCGCCACATTGCAGCCGCTGGCGCGGTCCGTGCGGTAGCGCAGGTAGGCGTCCAGGTCCACTTCCTCGCCATCTGGGCGGGCGCGGTGCCACACCCGCGCGGGCGCCAGAGCCTGGAACTGACTGCGCAGCTTGGCGGCGGTACGGTTGAGGCGCTCAGGCAGGGGTATGGCCAGGGCGTCTTTTGCCACCAGCTCGATGATGCGGCAATGATCGGGGACGAGCTGGCGCTTCTTCCAGTCCCATTCCGGCAGCATGAGGTCGTCGCTGAGGATCTCGTCGTCTTCGGATTCTGCCGGCAGGTCCAGGTCGAACCTGATCTTTGTCTTGGCTGCCTTGCCGTTGCGGGTGACGCTGATCTTGTCCAGGTCACGGGCCACCTCATCCGCCCGCTGATCGTCTTCTTCATCTTCGCTGCCGCGATCCACGTTGACATGTTCGCCCCAGGAGAACAGGTTTTCCATGCGCACGGTGATCAGGCCGCGGTCCTCGTCCTGGGTTTGCGCCTGCTCTGTCTGCTTGCGCGGGACTTCTTTGAGTTCTTTGGCACTGCCGCCGCCGGCTTCTGCATCCTGGGCTGGTTCGGTGGCTGGCATGCGGGCCGCTTCCGGTGGATTGGGGTGCAGCCATAGTGGCACCGGCAGGGGCATGCGGCGGGCAGGCGGCAGGCGTTCCATGCTGCCTGGCTCGACCAGTGCGCGGCGTATGGCCTGTTCCTGGGCCATTTCGTCAGCCGGCCACCTGCCGGCAGCGCGCTGTTGCAGGTGCGCTTCCACCAGCCGCAGGTACTTGTCCTGCAGGCCGGGGTAACGTTCCAGTGCCGCACGGCTTAGTTTCTGGTTGTGTGTGAACCAGGGTTCGGGTTCGTCATCGGTTTCCATGGCAGCCAGAGCGCCCAGCCACAGGTAGAGATCGCGGTTGAGATCCCGATCGGCAAAGCAGTCGATTTCGGGGGGCAGGCGCAGGGCATTCTCATCACGCCAGGCGAGTTCTGCCTTCTTGTTGGTTCCAGCCATGCGCTGCAGCAGCGTGCGGCGGGAATTGATCAGGGTGGCGTCGGCGCCGGCTATTTCCAGTCCGCCATCACCGCCCAGGGCGCGAAACCAGATGCCCAGAAGATGCTGGATGTCACTGAGACGCACAGCGGCATCGGGAAAGCGCTGCTCGCTGCGCCTGGTGATGAAGTCATGCCACCAGCCGCCGACATGTTCTTCCATTTCCACCAGTTCGAGAAGGTCAGAAACAGTCTTTGCCATGATCTTTTCCCGTTATCTTGTGGCTGGCGCATTCCCCGTCTACCCATTTGAGCAGGCCGGGTTTGCCTTTTTGTGCTTCCACCTGAATGCAGGCTTCGATGCATTCGCCGCATTGGGTGCAGGTGAACATCTTGCGCTTCAGCGTGCGGGGCTTGAGGCGCATGGGGCATATATTGTCGCAGGCATTGTTGCAGTCGTGACAGTCTTTTGCTTCCCTGCGGTTGAAGCCGATGGTCATGGCGCTCCTGTTTGCCATCCAGGCCAGCCCCTGGATCAGACCCACTGAGCAGCCGAAACGGCAGAACAGGTGCCGGGCGAAAATGAAATCCAGCGCCAGCACCAGGGTCACGACGGTGATGAAGAGAAACTGGGGCAGGGTGAGCTGCCAGTGCAGGAGGTTGTAGTAAACCACGTCGGGGGGGATGGCGTAGGTGAGGATGGCAACGGCCCAGACGAAAGCCATGCCAACGCTCAACAGCAGCAGGGGTATCCAGTACAGGCGGCTGGTCCTGAGTGTTTCGCCACCGGGCTGCTGTAGGGGTAGAGGCGCCTTCTCCCAGAGCGTGGGCTTGCCCGTGGCGTGCAGCATCAGCCTGTTGAGGCTTTCCACCATGGTGAAATGCGGACAGAGCCAGCCGCAGTAGAGCCGACCCCAGCGCCAGGCAACGAAAATCAGTAACAGTCCGGCTGTTGCGAGGGGCAGGAATGCCTTGAAAATCAGGTTGACGATAACTTCGGATGACGGGGTGAAACCGTACTGGAACCCGGTAAAACCCAGGTCCCAGTCCTGTCCGAACAGGATCAGGTTGTTCCGGTACAGGTCGAAGCGGAAGATGTTCAGGGGCGGCGCCAGAATGAACAGGACAAAGAATGCAATTTGCAGGAGCAGGCGCTTGTTGTGTATCGCTCCCTTTTGTGGCGTCGCCTCTCTGGTCACAAAAACCGGCCGATGAGAGGATAACGCCAAGCCTGTCCCGACATGGCCCTGGTCAGGGCCAGCAGGCCGGGAACCAGGAAAGGCAGAATGACCAGCAGTGTATAGACTTCGAGTGCGACCAGGCTATGGATGCTAATCAGGTTGTCCAGACTGGTATATCCGCCGGCCAGGGCGGCGATGAGATTGATGAGAAAGAAAAGTGCGGTGCTGATCAGGGCGGCAATCCATGGCTGTATGACATGGGAACGCACAAACAGGCTGGGGTCGTTTCTGTGCCGGAAATAGATGACCCCCAGTGCGAACAGAGGCAGCACCGGGAACAGCAGGTTCAGCATGTACAGAGCCTCGGCCGTGATCGCCAGACCCTGTTTTTCTGGGGCTTGTTGTGGAGCTTCCATGTTTAACCTCGGGGTAAGCTGATGTTGATGACTTCCATGAGCGCGTTGCGGGTTTCCAGGTCGTCGGTCAGGGGTTCGGCCATGGCGGCAAGGCAGGCTTCACTGGGATTCATGCCGCTCTTGATCAGACGTGCTGCGTAAATCAGAAGCCGTGTCGAAGCGGCTTCCTCCAGATCGTGATCCTTGAGTACCCGCAAGGCAGCAGCGAGCTTCACCAGGGCCTTGGCTGTTTTTTCGTCACTACCGGTTTCCTTCTGAATGATTTCCTGTTCCAGCGCAGAAGCAGGGAAGTCGAAGGTCATGCCCACGAATCGCTGGCGGGTCGAGGGCTTCATGCCCTTGAGAATATTCTGGTAGCCCGGATTGTAGGAAACCACCAGCATGAATTCGGCTGGCGCCTTCAGGGTTTCCCCCGTGCGTTCAATGGGCAGTATGCGCCGGTCGTCGGTGAGCGGATGGATAACCACGGTGGTGTCCTTGCGCGCTTCCACCACCTCGTCCAGGTAACAGATGGCGCCTTCGCGCACGGCGCGGGTGAGGGGACCGTCCACCCAGAAGGTGCCCTGTTCGCCGATGAGGTGTCGTCCGACAAGATCGGCGGCCGTCAGGTCATCGTGGCAGGACACGGTATACAGAGGGCGCCCGAGACGGGCAGCCATGTGCTCGATGAAACGGGTTTTACCGCAGCCAGTCGGTCCCTTGATCATGACCGGCAGCTGATTGTTCCAGGCGTGTTGAAAAAGATCTGCTTCGTTACCCTGGGGCAGATAGAACGGAATATCTTCTGAATTCAACAGGTACTACTCCTATGCGGCGATATTGAAAGCGAAAGCAATCAGTGATCCTACCAGAAGAAGCCAGATGGTGATCACCCAGCGCCAGAAGCCGGACACCTGCTTCAGCCCCATGAAATAGTCGCCGATCAGTTGCCCCTTGAGCAGTGCGAAACCCAGCACCATCAGTGAAATCTGCAGACCGGAAAACTGCTGGGTGCCAATGAACCAGGTGACGAAAGTCAGGGCCATGAGCAGCAGGTAGATCCAGGTGCAGGGACGAATGAATGTTTTTTTCTCGGTCATGGTATTCATCTCATCACGTAAACCAGGGGGAACAGGACCATCCATACCAGATCCACCATATGCCAGTAGCTGGCGCCGGTTTCAACACCGGTATGTTCCTGTGCAGAATAGCCGCCCGCACGGGCCTTGAGGGCGACAGCCGACAGAATGATCATTCCGAGAATGACATGCAGGAAGTGAAAGACGGTCAGGGACAGATAGAACATGTAGAAGGTATTGGTGTTCAGATTTACACCGTGTGAAAAATGGTGGTTGTACTCCATGCTTTTTACCGCGAGGAATACCACTCCCATGAACAGTGCGCCAAGGAGCCAGTGGAAACAGCGTTTGCTGTTGTCCTTCCGGATTGCCGAAACCGCACGTACCACGAAATAGCTGCTGGTGATCAGCGCCAGGGTGTTGATCAGTGCGGCATTGCGGTCCAGGGTCAGCTGATAGGTGTTGAACAGTTCTACATGGTTGGCGCGGGTAAAGGCGTAGACAGAAAAGAATACGCCAAACGCCAGAAGTTCGGCCATGATGAAGATCCAGATGACGAGGTCACCGGGGGGCCACTTGTTTTTTTCCATGGGGTTCATCAGGTTTTCGCTATCCCAAAATTGAATAAGGCGGATGATAATTCATCCGCCTTATGCTTGAACATGTGAATTCGCAAGGAAGGCGTGATGCCCTCCTTGCGATATGGACTTACTTGCTCAGTTCCACAGTAGCTTCCGGATCGTTCTTGCCTACAAAGAAGCTGACGACATAAAGGGTCAGACCGATGAGGAAGACAAAACCGGTGATTTCCCGCAGCCAGTAGAACAGGGCGATCTTGTCCTGTACTACCATGAAGTCCATGGGATTGTCACTGAAGCGCTGCAGGTAGACCTGCAGGATGCCTGCGCCGGTAAGGAACAGGGTGATGAATACCATGGAGATGGTCATCAGCCAGAAAGACCACATTTCCATGCTCTGGGAACGTGCACTGTTGCAGGCTTCACGACCACGCATGAGCGGCATGGAGTAGGAGATCATCGCCAGTACGATCATGACATAAGCGCCATAGAAAGCCATGTGACCATGGGCAGCAGTGATCTGGGTGCCGTGAGTGTAATAGTTCACGGGAGCCAGGGTGTGCAGGAAGCCCCATACGCCGGCGCCGAGGAAGGCCATGACCGCAGTACCCAGAGCCCACAGGACAGCTGCCTTGTTGGGGTGGTTGCGGCGACGCTTGTTCACCATGTTGAACGCATACACGGTCATCATGAAGAAGGGGATGGGCTCCATGGCTGAGAAGATGGAACCGAACCACTGCCAGAATTCGGGAGCACCGATCCAGTAGTAGTGGTGACCTGTTCCGATGATACCGGTGATCAGGGTCATGGCGATGATGATATACAGCCATTTCTCGATGACCTCGCGGTCCACGCCGGTAGTCTTGATCAGGATGAAGGCCAGGATGGCGCCAAGGATCAGTTCCCAAACACCTTCTACCCACAGATGCACTACCCACCACCAGTAGTACTTGTCCATGACAAGATTGGTGGGGTTGTAGAATGCAAACAGGAAGAATACGGCAAGGCCGGTCAGACCCATCAGCAGCACCAGGTTCACGACAGTCTTACGACCCTTGAGGATGGTCATGCCGATGTTGAACAGGAACGACAGGGCGACGATGACGATGCCTATCTTGGTGATAGTGGGCTGTTCCAGGAACTCTCTACCCATGGTGGGCAGCAGGTCGTTCATGGTCAGTTCTGCCAGGGTGGCATAAGGCACCAGCAGATAGCCAAGAATGGTGGCAGCACCGGCGACCAGGAAGATCCAGAACATCAGATATGCGAGCCAGGGGGCAAACAGTTCTGTTTCTGCTTCTTCCGGAACCAGATAGTAGGCCGCTCCCATAAAGCCGAACAGCAGCCATACGATGAGCAGGTTGGTGTGCACCATACGTGCCACGTTGAAGGGGATTTCAGGGAACAGGAAGTCCCCGATGACATACTGGGCGCCCATGATCAGGCCGAACAGTATCTGTCCCACAAAGAGTCCGATTGCCGCGATAAAATACAGCTTGGCAACCTTTTGTGATTCATATTTCATGGTAATTACTCCTTAAAATCCAGGTTGCTTCAGCCTTTGACGTTAGGCGGCCAGTTGGCGGTGTTGATGCCGGAAACATATTTCAGGAATTCGGCAACTGCGGTCAGTTCTTCGTCGCTGAGGTTGAACTGGGGCATGCTGCGTCGGCCTGGAACACCATCCTTGGGGCGGCTCATGATGAAGCCCTTGATGGCGTCGACACTGCCATAGCGCTTGTAGACATTTCCCAATTCTGGAGCAAAGTATGCGCCTTCACCCAGCAGGGTGTGGCAGCCGATGCAATCGTGGTCTTCCCACACTTTCTTGCCCAGGGCAACGGTATCATTGAGTGCTTCATGATTGTCGCGCTCGGGCCAGGCCTGGTGGGTCTGGTAGGTTAGTGCCAGGAATGCCAGGAAGAAGAACAAGGTTCCCCCATAGAATATATTCCTGGCCATGGCTTTGGTAAATGCCTGTGCCATAAGAGTAATCTCCCTTGATAAATTTAGGTATGAGTAATGTGCCTATTGCGCTAAAAAAGCGCTTTGATCCATGTCAATTGATATACTGATCATTGTCAATGAAACACAGATAGTTCTTGGAACTGCAAGCCCCTATCAGGTGTGCGGGATGCATGATACCAAATCATTCTTAATCAGGTGCTAATATTTTGCTAGAACAATTAAAAAATAACTTAATATTTCATAGGCTTACGGATGAGCAAATGGACCGGGTGGTGCAGCGCGCCAAAAGGATCAGTCTGGTGGACGGAGAGGCTCTGTTCCAGCAGGGTGATACGGCGACGCGTTTTTATCTGGTGGTGGAAGGGCATATGAAGCTGTTTCGCCTGGCACCCGACGGTAACGAAAAGGTGATCGAGCTGGTGGATACCGGCCACACCTTTGCCGAAGCGCTGATGTTTCTGGAGCAGCCCCGCTACCCCGTTGGGGCCGTGGCCCTGGGTGATACCGAACTGATCAGTGTGGACGCGGCCGATTTTTCGGCCATCCTGCGGGACTCGGTGGATCTGTGCCTGGCGCTGCTGGGGGATATGAGCTTTCGCCTGCGTTCCCTGATCCGGGAAATCGACGACCTGAGCCTGCACAGCGCCACCTGTCGCGTTGCCGCTTTCATTCTTGCCCGGGCGCCGGCGGATTGTGATGATTTCGATCTGGAAATTCCCAAGCATGTTATCGCCTCGCGGATATCTGTGAAACCGGAGACTTTTTCCAGAATAATCAAGAGCCTGAAATCAAAAAATGTGCTGGAGATCAAGGGCAGCAAGGTGCATCTGCTGGACAGGGAGGCGCTTGAAGATGCGGCTGATGTGTGTGGTCTGCCGGTGGAGGCAACCTGACCGGGCGCTGATTCCGGCAGGCGTCAGGGGGGGACGCCTGCCGTGTTTCCGGGTGTTACTGGTAGCGTTTGAGGATAGCCTTGCGGGCTTTGGTGTATTCGGATTCTGACAGCAATCCTTTCTTGTAGCTTTCTTCGAGATCCTGAAGTTCCTGTCCCATGGTGGTCGTGGTGATCTGGGAGTTTACCTTGGCACCGCCGCCGCCGCAGCCTCCGACAGTCAGCAGGGTTGCAAGGGCTGCAGCAAACAGGATGGAAGAGTATTTCATTGCGTCAAACTCCTTAGAATTGTTAACGTTAGTTATCAGCAAATTATAGCAGTCCGAAGGTTTTTCAGGGAGTGCTTTGTTCCTGCAGCCAGGATCCCGCCATCTAAATCTTGGCTGGGGTGGTGTCTGATAGGAAAAACGCCGTAAATACATCCATGTAGGCTCCGCGTCAGCATCCCTGCCTCCGAGGTTTTCCGATCAGACACCACCCCGCCTTATCAATAACTTAGGAACTTAGATGACGTGGTCCTGTTCCTGCAGCAGTTTTACCTGGAACAGGCTGTCCCGTTCCTCCTCCTCCAGCGTTTCCTGAATGAAGTGGATGCTGGCCTCGTAACGGGGAATGATGTTGTATTTCAGGGCGTTCACACGTTTCTGGGTTTTGCGCTGTTCATTCAGCATCCTGCGCAGGGCGATTTCCGCCTCTCCCAGTTGCGCCAGTACCACTGCCATGTCCGTCAGACGGATACGCATCCTGTCGAAACTGGCGTCCGTCCACATCAGACTCACGGGCTGCAGCGGGCGTTTGCCGGCCCTGACGGCGGGATATTCCACGCCCAGATTGCTGCGGGGCAGGATTTTCACCTCCACACTGGGTTCCAGCCCCAGGCCCGCCAGGTGCAGCATGCGTTCTCCCATGCGCATGTGGGTGATACTCAGCCAGTAGTAGGCGCTGTCCACGAGTTGAGCCGCTTCCTCCCGCAGTTTCCGGTACGTGCCCAGCTGTTCCCGCACCATGCGTGTCAGCAATTCGCGTTTGCGTTCCAGCAGGTCGTGTCCTGTGGTGAGGAATTCCAGCTGGTTCTTCAGCTGCAGCAGCGCGTTGCGCGTGGGTGGTATGGGTAGGCGCTGGGTCATGGGTTGCTGTTCCAGTGGTGGTAGCGGGCCAGGTCGGCCTCGCTCACCCGCGACAGTACGTCGCCCGGCAGCAGGGACAGCAGTTCCCAGGCGATGTTCAGGGTCTGGATGATGGAGCGGTCTTCGTCCATGCCCTGCGCCAGGAAACGCTGTTCGAAGCCATCGGCAAACTGCAGGTACTTGCGGTCCAGGTCCGGTAACTCGTCCGGCCCGATGATGGAAGCGAGGTTGCGCACTTCCAGCGCCTTGGCGTAGGCAGCATACAGCTGGTTGGCCACGCGGGGATGGTCTTCGCGGGTATCGTCCTTGCCGATGCCATCTTTCATCAGGCGTGACAGGGAAGGCGGAATATTGACCGGTGGATACAGATCCTGGTTGTTCAGTTCCCGTGACAGCACGATCTGTCCTTCGGTGATGTAACCGGTGAGGTCCGGAATCGGGTGGGTGATGTCATCGGAAGGCATGCTCACCACCGGCACCATGGTGATGGAGCCGTGCCGTTCGCGTACCCGGCCCGCGCGTTCGTAGATTTCCGCCAGGTCGGAATACAGGTAGCCGGGATAGCCCTTGCGGGTGGGCACGTCGCCCTTGGCGGTAGCCACCTCGCGCAGGGCTTCGGCGTAGTAGGTCATGTCCGTGAGCACCACCAGCACATGCAGGTCCAGGTCGAAGGCAAGGTATTCTGCTGCGGTCATGGCCGTGCGCGGGAGGATCAGTCTTTCGATGGGAGGATCATCGGCGAGGTTGGTGAACATCACCACGTTGCCCAGCACGCCGTTGGATTCGAAGTCCTCGCGGAAGAACTGGGCATCTGCGTAGGAGACACCCATGGCGGCAAACACCACCACGAAGCGGGATTCCTCGCCGAGCAGTTTTGACTGGCGGACGATCTGTGCGGCGAGCTTGTTGTGGGGCAGTCCGGAACCGGAAAAGATGGGCAGTTTCTGTCCCCGCACCAGGGAATTGAGACCATCGATGGCGGAAATGCCCGTCTGGATGAACTCCCGGGGGTAGGCGCGGGCGATGGGGTTGATGGGCTGGCCGTTCACGTTGCGGCGCAACCGGGAAACGATGGGTGGACGGTCGTCGCGGGGCTCGCCGATACCGTTGAATACCCGGCCAAGTATGTCCGGGGAGAGGGGCATTTCAAAAGGCGCCTCCAGGAAACGGACCCAGGTATCATCCAGGCTCAGGTCGTCCGTGCCTTCGAGGATCTGCACCATCACCAGTTCATCGGAGCTGAGAATGACCTGGCCGTTGCGTTTCTGACCCCGCTGGTCACGGATACTCACGCGGTCGCCGAAAGCCACGCCGGGCACACCCCGGAGGAAGAGCAGGCCATTGTGTGCCGCGGAAGCGTAGCGGTATTCCTTCTCCCTCATGAGTTTTGCTCCTCATACTCCTGACGCAGCTTTTCCAGCTGGGAGCGGAATTCTTCGCCCAGTGCATGGAGTTCATCGAGCTGATCGTTGCCGTAGAGGTTCTTGCTGCGCCGGGCGCGACTGAGCAGAGGCAGTGCCAGCAGGGCGGAAACGGGTACGTCAGCCTTTACCAGCGCCTGGCCCTGCTGATACAGACCGATCATGAGGTCCAGCAGGGCAAACTGCTTCTGGGGCGAGCAGTAGCTGTCCACCTCGTCCAGTGCGTTCTGCTGCAACAGCCCTTCCCGCAGTAGCGATGCCATCTCCACCGTCCAGCGCTGTATGGGGGACAGTGCTTCCGCGCCAACCAGGTTGATGATACGGGCGAGTTCTTCCGCCCGGCTGAGCAGGTTCAGCGCCAGGCTACGCTTTTCCTGCCAGCTCTCATCCACGTTTTCAGACCACCATCGGGCGGCCGCTTCCACGGCATCTGAAAAGCTCTCCGTCCAGGACACGGAAGGATAATGCCGTGCGTCGGCAAGGGGTTTGGACAGTGCCCAGAAGGTCTGGATGATGTCCTTGGTGTGGTTGGTGACCGGCTCGGAAAAGTCGCCACCGGGAGGGGATACCGCGCCGATGAGGGAAACAGAGCCACTTTCTCCCGACAGGGTTTCCACCCGACCGGCGCGCTCGTAGAAAGACGCCAGCCGCGATGCCAGGTAGGCAGGATAGCCTTCCTCCACCGGCATCTGGCCGAGGCGTCCGGCGACCTCGCGCAGGGCTTCCGCCCAGCGGCTGGTGGAGTCGGCCAGCATCACCACGTCATGCCCCTGGTCCCGGTAGTATTCCGCCAGGGTTACGCCGAGATAAATCGATGCTTCTCTGGCGACTACGGGCATGTTGGAGGTGTTGGCCACCAGCAGGGTGCGTTCCATGAGGGAACGGCCGGAATAGGGGTCGGTCAGTTCGGGGAAGGAATCGAGAATGTCCACCAGCTCGTTGCCGCGTTCGCCGCAGCCCACATAGATGACGATGTCGGCGTTGGTCCAGCGGGCGATCTGCTGCTGCAGCATGGTCTTGCCCGCGCCGAAAGGGCCGGGTATGGCGCCCTTGCCACCCTTGAGCAGGGGGAAGAAGGTGTCCAGTATGCGCTGCCCGGTGAGCAGGGGGGCGACGCCGTCGTCCCGTTTTTGGTAGGGCCGGGGGATACGCACCGGCCAGCGATGGAACAGCTTCAGGTCCTGAATGCCGTTCAGCGGTGTATGCACCCTGGCGATGACCTGTTTGAGGTCGTATTCGCCTGCGGCCGCCAGTTCCAGCAGTTCCCCGTGAACGCCGGGTGGTGTGAGAATGCGATGTTCCGTCGAGGCGGTTTCCTGTACCGTGCCCAGTACCATGCCACCGCGGATTTCCTGACCGGCTTTCAGGTCAGGATTGGGGATAAACGCCCAGGGTCTGTCACGTTCGAGCGCGGGAACATCCAGACCGCGGGGAATATAGTCGCCGGCCTGTTCCCTGAGATTGGTCAGCGGCCGCTGAATACCGTCGAAGATGCCGCCGAGCAGACCGGGCCCCAGTTCCACCGACAGGGGATAGCCCAGGGGTATGACCGTTTCCCCCGGCCGCAGCATTTCGGTGGATTCATACACCTGGATCAGGGCACGATCGTCGTCCAGGCCGATGACCTCGCCGGTGAGTTTCTGTTTGCCCAGCCGCACCTGCTCTCCGCTGGCGATGCCCGGCAGCCGGGCGCGCACCAGAGGGCCGTTGATTTCGATGACGGTACCCGGTTCAGTCATCGAACAGTCCTCTCAGGCTGATATCTGCAGCGAACAGCCGCTCGGTGATGACCTGCAGCAGGGCGCCCTGGAAGCGCTCGATGCGGCCTTCGAAGCTGTTGTCGATGCGGATGCGGTTGTCCCTGCTGCGCAGCAGCACGCCGCCACTGCAATGAATGGGTGTTGCAGCCAGCTCGATGGTTTTGTCCGGGGCGATATCGGCGGAAAATGTTTCCCAGCGTGATTTCAGGTAGGCCAGATCGGAGGCATTGAACTCAGCGACCAGTGCGGTGCTCTCGATATCTTCGGCCGCCTGAACCAGCAGCTTGTGCAGCAGTGTCAGGTAGCTTTCCCGGTCGTCCCTGACCTTTTGCAGCCGTTTTGGCAATTCGTGGACGACAGACTGGATGAGCTGCCAGCGCAGCTTGTCCAGTTTGCTCTTCAGCCGCAGTTCGCTGGCCTGGATCTGGCGACGGAACAGACGTTCGGCGTCTGCCTGGGCAGCGAGTACTTCGTTCTGTTCGCGGATATGCAGGCGCTCGTGGGCGTCTTCGAGAATATGCTGGCGGGCACGCTGTGCACGGTCGTGATATTCCTCTGCCAGCTTTTCGGCTCTTTCCAGCAGGGCTTTTTCCAGGTCACTGACCAGCTGTTCCTGTGCCATGATTTCAGTCTGCCCTGTCCGTGTCTGTGCGCGGTGTGTCCAGTGCATTTCTGCCCAGCACGCTGATGACCAGCTCTTCCACCTGGGGCTGATAGTCCCTGGGTGCATTGAGGGGCGGAATTTCGGTTACCACGATACCGCCGCCACGGTGCTGCAGTTGCCTGAGTGATTCGCAGTCGCAGCGCGCCAGTGCGGGTTCGAGAAACACCAGTGCAGTATCCTTCTGCTCCATGAGTTCGTTCAGCAGTTGCTCGAGCTGCTCAACGGTGGCATCGGGCCAGGTTTCGAAACCGATCATGGAGAAGCCGGCGCACAAGGCGGCGTCGCCCATCATGATCAGTCGTGTACCCTGTCTGGCGCTGTCCGCAGGCATCTGTATCAGCCGATCTTGCCCAGCATGAGGATGGTCACCACCAGACCGTAAATGGCAATCCCTTCCGCCAGGCCCAGGTAGATCAGGGTGCGGCCGAACAGCTCGGGTTTTTCCGAGATCACCGCCAGGGAGGCGGCACCCACCGGCCCCACGGCAATGCCTGCGCCGATGGTGGCCAGGGCGGTGGGAATGCCGATGCCGATGAGTGACAGGCCCAGGCCCACGCTGATCTCCCTGGCGCCACCGGCGTCGACGGCGGCAACTTCCGCCATGGCATCGTGCATGCCCAGCACCAGCAGCCCGACTTGCGCGCCGACAAAGAGCAGCAGGTTGGCGCCCACGACGGCCTTCCAGCGGTTCTGTGTATTGCGGTTCGGATTCAGGGGTCTGATTTCCAGATAGATGCCGGTGCCGATGAGGGCCAGCAGGCTCAGGCTCAGTATGGTGACCATCCAGTACATGACGAACTCCTCAGGTTTTCGTATTCAACAGATCGCTGGCTGACAGCCGCATGGGTTGAAACTCATGGCCGTCTCCCCGGAAGAACCGGGAGAAGCCCTCGTAATATTCCAGACGCAATACCTGGATCACTACAATAGCGCCTTCCAGCACTAAAATGAACAGGTTCCCCAGCACCACGGTGATCCAGTGCCCTGTCGTGCCCAGCATGTCGGCAAGTGCGAACACGGCGATGGCCAGCGCCACATGATTCAGGCCGAAAGCCGCCACCCGCAGGAAGGAAAGGGTATTGGAAATATAGTTCATGAAGGTCTCGAAGCCTTCGATAATCACTACCAGCAGTCTTTCGCCGGGCGGGGCATCCTGTTCTTTCCATTTGTAACCCAGCACCACGGCCAGCGAGCCAAGGAACAGGGCCTGGTTCAATATGCCCACGCTGCCCTGTTCGAGCCATTGCCAGCCACCGGAGAGGATGCTCAGATACAGCAGCAGGCCCGCGACACCCTGACTGTCGAAGAGCGCCCGGGCAAAATGGTTTTCCACCAGATTGTTGCGGATGGTCAGCATCGAGGCCATCAGGATGAAGCCCACACCCCAGAAAAAGGCCACCTTGAGCATCAGTACCGGGTCGCTCAGCGGTGCGATCCATACGGCCGGGAAAAGGTGCTCGTAGCCGAATATGCTGCCATAGAGTATGCCGAAAAGCATGGATGACAGGCCTGCCGCCATCATCACCGGACGAATCATGCGCAGTTTCCCAGGCAACAGCCAGGGTGTGAGAAAGATCACTGCGCCGTGCCCGACGTCGCCGAACATCATGCCGAACATGGTGATGAAACTGATGGCGAAGAACCAGGTGGGATCGATTTCGCTGTAGCGTGGTACGCCGAAGTTCCGCACCAGCGCAGCAAAAGGCTGCAGCCAGGCGCTGTGCTGCAGGCAGGAGGGCACATGCTGCTGTTCACGGGTTTCGGGCTGACGGTGTTCGACGATGACAGGTCCGGGCAATCCCTTTTCGAGTGCTGTTTTCAGCGGCTCTATCTGATGGACAGGTATCCAGCCGGAGATATGGGCCAGACCACCGCGGCTGCGCAGAGACGATCCGAACTGACTCAGGCCGGAAGCTGCCAGCAGTGTCCGGGTTGCCTGGTTCAGCCGGTCATCATAAGTTTTGGCTTTCTCTTCTATCTCCCTGTGCAAATGCCGTTGCTCCTGCAGGATCCTGTGTTCCTGTTCCCGGAGATGGTCGGCCACCTTGCTGGGATGGTCTGAAAATTCCTCGGGCAGTTCCAGTGTATGAAAATCGGCTGCCTTGAGTACGGTTGCCAGGCTGGGCTCTTTTTCCTTGAGTCCGGCGATGACCACATGCAGCAAGCCCTGGTGATGTGAGATCTCCGTCAGGGTGTAGCCAATCATGGCAATGGCTTCGCGCAGGCGGGTGCGGTTTTCCTGGGGAATGGTACCGGTGAGAATATTCAGGAAGCGGTAGTCCCGGCGCAACATGCCCAGATCCAGATCGAGATTCTGGTAGCTGTGCAGCAGATTTTCCAGACTTTTCACATCGGCCAGTTTTTCTTCATAGTGGCGCGCCGATTCGGCACAGGCGGAGCACTGCTGCCAGGTTTGCGCCAGCCAGGTTTCCAGTGCCTGTAATTCTTCCAGGCCGGGCGCCTGCTCGGGAATAGGCTGGCAGATATCTGGCCGGATTTTCAGGAAACCCAGTATTTTCTGCAGGTGGGAACGGGCTGACTGGAAACTGTCTGTATAGGATTGCTGGGGTGTTTCCGGGAGATGCGCTGTTTCTTCCCGCAGGGGATCGGGAGCGAAATACCCGAAACGGGCCAGCAGCAGACCGGCCTGGGTCAGGTCTTCACTGAGCAGGGAAATGCCGACATGGTACATGGGCGCAGGCGTGAACATCAGGGCTGCTCCCTTCTTGCCAGTGCGGGGTGGGCCAGGGGATCTCCGCAGAACTGGATAAGCTCCGGGCTGAGACCGAGCAGGTGTCCCTTGAGCACGGCATGTATCAGCTGAATCTGCTGTTCGCGCAGATACAGGTAGGCATAGGCTCTGGCCATGTTGAAACGCTGTTTGCGCAGGATCCGGTTGGCGAGGGTCCTGACCAGTTGCTGCATGTGCTGCTCGATTTCCGCGATATTGTCCGTATCGGCCAGCTGCTGGTACAGGGCCGGCGGTAACTGCTTCATGACCTCGGTGAGGCTGTTCTGCTGGGCAAGCTGTTGCAGGGCATTCAGGGACAGCAGCCGCCCGCCGGGAGCCAGAAGGAAGTAGGCATGGGGGGGAGACAGTCCGTATACGAAGCGGAAGCGCAGCAGGGAAACGAGGTTGACTTTGTCCAGCCAGCTGAGCAGCAGCTGGCTGACCTGTTCCTTGTGCGCGTCTTTCAGTGCGCCGGCCAGCCGTTTTAGCTGGGCGTAATAGTTCGCATCCAGGGTGGCTTCCACATCGAACAGCGAGCGGTGTTCCTCGAATGCCTTGCGTGCCGGGCTTGCCATATTGCTGTAGCTGCTGCTTTTCAGCTGGCGCAAGAATTCCTCCACGCTGTCGGTATTGATAAGCACCTGCTGGTTCAGTGAGGCCAGCTCGCCCAAATCGAGCAGATCCTGCTCCTGGCTGATCTTCTGCAGACCGGCAAACTTTGTGCGCAGGATGGATTTGAGATTGATCAGCTCCAGGCGCCGCATCCAGTGACGGATGAAGTTGCGCTCGTCACTGTTCATGCAGCGCATCAGGGTGATGCTTTCATTGATCAGTGTGGAGGCGAGAACCTGTTCCAGATCAGCCGGGCTTTCGGGCAGTTGCTCGCCAAGCCCGGGCAGGCCGGCCTGATTCAGCAGTGGCTGCATCTCGGAGAGTGGCAGTTCCAGCAATGCTTCACGCTGTTTTCTATGCAGCAGTTGCTCGGCCATCAGTGAGACCCTCGTATTCAGGTAGGCATAGGCTGAAATACGGGATCCCATGGCGGCTATCTCTGGTCGGGGTCCAGGATGATCTGTGTTGCCGCAGCAATGGCTTCTTCCCGGGATTCGTCTGCCATGCTGCGCAGCGCCTGGGCGCGTTCGTCAAAACGTCGCTGCATCTCGGTGATGTTCTGTTCGACCCGCTGCCGGGTCTTGTCCAAAAAGGAACTGCGGATTTCCGGTATGCGCGCCGCCAGCCGGTCTTCCGCCAGCCTGGCCTCGTTCAGCGCCTGGCGGGTAAGCTCTTCACGCTCTTCGATGGCCTGGGTCACCAGGGATTCGGCCTTCATTTCCGCGTCGAGCAGGCGTTTCAGGGTGTCATCCATCTTTTGCTCCGTAAGATTCACGCGCCTCTTGGTTCAACTATACACTTAATTTTTCATGCGAAAAGCCCTGGATAAGCGTTTACACGGGAGCAAAGAAAGGAGAATCAGGCCGAAGGAAAATAGCAGGAGTTGTGACGGGTTCTGCAAAGCAGGTTTGCAATTTTACCCGCGGCTATAGAAGATGAGTCAATGAGCATTCGTAACCGGATCCTGCTTTTTGCCGTCCTCGTCACCCTGCTGCCTTCACTGGGGCTGGGCTGGATCTATTTTCAGCAATCCAAACAGGCGTTGCTGGAAAACACGGCGCACGAGCTGAAAGCCGCGGTTTCCCAGGTGGAACGGGAGTCGTTGCTGTGGCTGAAGGAGCAGATGTATGAAATCCGGGTTTTTTCCAGTTCCTATCTGCTGTCGGATGCCCTGACAGCTTATTACAGGCCGGTGGATACAGGTGACGGTCAGTCGGACACTTCGCTTGCCGATCCTGTCCAGGCCATGACCAGCTATCTTTCCCTGGTGCGCAACCAGTACAGCCAGTACAAGAAACTGCTGGTATTCAGCAATGAAGGGACGCTGATCGTACAGGAACCCGCGAATGGTGATTCGGTATCCCTGCCGGGCGACTGGTTGCAGCAGTTGAATACCAGACAGATGATCATTGGTGATTTCTACGGCCGGGACAAGGGGCCAGGCACGACCCTCATGCTGGGCGTGGCGGTTTCATCGGGAAACGACGGGTTGCTGGGTATTCTCGGTGCAGAAGTGTTTCCCCACGCACTGTTGGACGTGATGCAATCCATCCTGGCCGAGAGTGAAGACAGGGGCACGAATGCTGTGCTGTCGTTGATCACTGATGATGGCAGGGTTCTGCTTTCCACCGCCGAAGCGGGTGAGCCCGGTGCGCGAGACAGGCGGGGTCTGCCGGTGCTGCTCAGCAATCCGGGGCAGCTGGTGACCTACGAGCGCAGTGACGGTGTGACTGTGGTGGGCATGCTGGCGCCTGTACCCGACTATCCCTGGGCGGTGCTGATGGAAAAGCGGCGCGGCGCGCTGTTCGCCGATATCGAACGCATGCGCAATTTGACTTTGCTGGTCGTGTTGGGGATGGTGAGCGTTATCGGTTTCTTTGCCTGGTGGCTCGCCAGGGGCATCGTTGCTCCCTTGCATGAGCTGACTGAAGCAGCCAGGCAGGTGGCGGATGACAATCTCGATGTGCAGATAGCGGTGCGGCGCAGGGATGAGCTGGGGTTTGCCTCAAAAGTCTTCAACGACATGGTGCGGCAGCTCAAGCAAAGCAGAGATCGCCTGGAACTGCTTTCCACCATCGATTCCCTGACACAATTGCCCAACCGGAAAGCTGTCATGGAAGCTTTTTCCGCCGCATTGATGCGCTATCAGCGTCATCCCCGGGCCTTTTCCCTGCTGATGATCGATATCGATCATTTCAAGGTGATCAATGATGATCACGGTCACCTGGCGGGTGATCAAGTATTGCGCCATGTTGCATCGCTGCTCCGGGAGCAGACCCGTCAGGTGGATGCGGTCGGCCGCTATGGTGGTGAGGAATTCCTGGCCTTGCTGGATGAAACGGACAGGGAGGCTGCCCGGCAGGTGGCTGAACGCATTCGCACTGCCATCGCCAATTCTTCCGTGCGCTATCAGGAGAAGGAGATGCGGGTCACCGTCAGCATCGGGGTGGCCGAGATCATCGGTCCGGATGAAACCCGGGAGCAGCTGATCGACCGGGCCGACAAGGCTATGTATCAGGCCAAGCAGCAGGGAAGAAACAGGGTGGTTGTGGACGACAGGGGCAGCGACAGGGCGAATGAGGCGCCTCAGTAGCTTACTTTCAGCAGGCTGAAATGCGCCCAGCCGGTTTTTCCTTCGGAGGTTTTGACCTTGACCCATAATCCCTCGCGGTCGATGGCTGAAACTTCCGTGCCCGGCGACAACTGCAGCAATACCTTGCTCTTCAGGTTTGGCGCTTCCCTGACGTTGCACAGCTTCCGGGTTTTCATGGTAACGGGCACGGGAAAGGCGGATTCGGGATTGAGCTTGTCTGACTTGGGTGATTCCACCCTGGCCAGGGTATGCCGGGCCTGTGTCATCAGATAGGAGGAACCTTCGTAATTGTTTTCCTCCAGGGCGGCTTCCGACATATGCAGATATTGTTCGGCCCGATGCACCAGTGCCTGCTGCCTGCTGTTGCGTGCCTTCTCTTCGGCATTCTTCAGTTCCAGTTTCAGCTCGGCCAGGTTGGCAACGGTTTCCGCCTTGCTGTTGCGGCTGCGCAACCGTGCCTTGGCCCGTACGACTTCCTGAACGGCCTGATCGAGCGCCAGCTGCAGCTGCAGGATTCTGGAATGCCTTTCCGCCAGTTGCAGCTGCAGTTCCTGTGACTGTTTCGTCTGTGCGAGAGCTTCTTTTTTCAGTCTGCTGACCTGCGCCTTGAGGTCGGTGATTTCCTTTTCGGCAAGGGGGAGGCGGGGATCCTGCTGCGGTATTTGTGGCGGACATTCCACCACTGATCCCATTTCTTCAGGCGGGCTGGCGCAGCCAGCCAGCGCGAGCGAGGCGACAAGCAGGGGTGTAAAACGAATTGAAGCCCGTCTGTTCACCTCTGCGAGCTTAGCAGCCTCAGGCCCCGGAGTCATCCTGCCGGGAAAAATCACCGGGCGAACACTGCTTCCTGAATGTGGCAATCCTGCGGCAGCGCAGCTGATGAATTTCCCTGCCGATCTGTTTTCCGTGGATATGGGCGGGTACGTCCCTGGCGGAAATGTCCCTGGTGAGTGCATGGATACGGCGCA